>NZ_JBIWYK010000090.1:0-9191 GCF_044752385.1 Allobosea sp. CER48
AGTGTGCCGTCGCGCGGAAGATGTCGATGAACTGGCCATGGAACTGGCGCGGCGCGACGACGAGGCTGCGGCATTGGAGCGGATCGCCCCGGCCGTCGATCTCGGTCGCAAGGCAGCCGGCTTCCCGCGCGATGATCACGCCGGCGGCGAGGTCCCAGAGATCGAGCTTGGCGCCGGAGGTCCAGAAGCCGTCGAAGCGGCCTTCCGCGACATAGGCGATCTCCAGCGCCGCCGAACCCGGACTGCGGATGCCGGAGACGCGCGGCATGATCGCGGCCATCTCGCGGGCGGCCTTCTCAGTGTCGCCCTTGCCGTTGTAGGGGAAGCAGGTGCCGACGACGGCATGGGCGAGGGAGTTGCGGCTGGAGCCGCTCAGCCGCCTCTCTCCGAGATAGGCGCCTTCTCCGGCAGCCGCCCAGAACATCTCCCCGCTGAGCGGGTTGTAGGTCACGCCGGCCGTGACCTCGTCGCCTTCCATCAGGGCGAGCGACGCCGAGAACTGCGGGATGCCGTGCAGGAAGTTGTTGGTGCCGTCGAGCGGGTCGATGATGACCCGCAGCCCGTTGCCGGCATCGGGGGAAGCCGCGCCCTCCTCGCCGAGCACGGCGACCTCGGGCAGCGCCCGGTTGAGATGGGCGACGATCAGGCGCTCGGATTCGATATCGGCAGCGGAGACGAAGTCCGAGGGGCCTTTTTCCAGGATGGGCAGGGCGGACAGGCGCGCGAAGTTCTCGGCGAGCGAGGCGCCGCCGATGCGCGCGGCCTCCTTCATGGCCTCGACGATCTCGCTGCGGGTCCGGGGCTTGGTGGTCATGATGGCTAACCTGGCTGAGTGGATGCGCGGGGCAGGTCGGGTCACGCCGCCGGCATGATCCCGGCCGGAGGAGTTGCGATGCGGCCGAGCGCTGCGCGGTGCAATTCGGCATTGGCCGCGGCCAGGCAGTGCCCGCTCGAATGCAGGGTCAGCGGGCCTCCGTTCCAGTCGGTGATGACGCCGCCGGCATTGGCGATGACCGGGACATGGGCGAGCACGTCATGGGGGGTGGTGAAGCGGTCGATCGCGATGTCGATCCCGCCCGAGGCGAGCCGCCCGTAGGAATAGCAGCTGCCGCCATAGACGCACCAATGCACCGAGGAGCGCAGCGCCTGGAAGACCGGGAGGCTTCCGGGGTCGTAGAGCTCGATATTGCTGGTCGAGAGAACCGCTTCGCCGAGGCGCTTGCGGCCGGAGGTCGCGACGCGGACGTCGTTCAGGGTGGTCGGGTAGCCGTCGGCGCCGACCCAGCGCTCCCGCGTCATCGGCTGGTCGATAACGCCGAGGATCGGGATGCCATGGCGGGTCAGCGCGATCAGCGTGCCGAAGACCGGGATGCCCGCGACGAAGGCCTTGGTGCCGTCGATCGGGTCGATCACCCAGACATACTCGGCGTCGGTCGCCTGCGCGCCGAATTCCTCGCCCTGGATGCCGTGCTCCGGAAAGGCCTCGCCGATGCGGCGGCGCAGTTCCGCCTCGACACCCCGGTCGATCTCGGTCACCGGGCTGTCGTCGCCCTTGGAGACGAAGGCGTTGTTCCGGCTGGCGGCCTCGCGAATGATCGAGCCGCTCGCATCGGCCAGCCCATGGGCGAAGGCGATGAAGTTCCTGATGTCGCTAGTCGGCATGGCGGACCTGTCCGGGTATCGCGGCTGTGCTCTTGAGCGGGCGCTGGTGCCTGCTCAGCGCGTATTCGACGTATTTGAAGCAGCGCGTGATCACGAGCGTGATCGCGAGATAGATCAGCGCCGCCATGATGAAGACCTCGTAGGGGGAGAAGGTGCTGGCGACGATCGTGTTGGCCACGCCGGTCAGCTCCATCAGCGTGATCGTGCTGGCGAGCGAAGTCCCCTTCAGCATGCCGATCGCCTGGTTGCTGTAGGCGGGCAGCATGAGCCTGAACGCGATCGGCAGGACGATGAAGCGCTGGACCTGGAAGGCGGACATGCCGCAGGCTCGCGCGGCCTCGACCTCGCCTGCCGGCACGGCCTGGATCGCGCCGCGCAGGATATTGGTCGTATAGGCGGTGGAATGCAGCGCGCAGGCGATGAGCGCGCAGACGAAGGGCTGACGCAGCCAGGGCCAGAGGAAGCTCTGGCGCACGAAATCGAACTGCGCTAGTCCGTAATAGACGATGAAGATCTGCACCAGGAGCGGCGTGCCGCGGAAGAAATAGACGAAGCCGTAGATCGGCGCGCGGGCGGCGCGGCTGCCGTTGGCGTAGAGGATGCCGAGCGGCAGCGCGCACGCGAAGCCGATGATCTCCGTCAGCAGCAGCAGCTTGAGGGTCAGCAGCGCGCCTTCGAGCAGGCGCGGAAGGCTGTCGATCATGAGCGACAGGTCCATGATCAGACCCTCCGGACGCCGCGGTTCGCGCGGGTCTCCAGCCATTCGATGATGAGGGAATTGGCGATCGTCAGGAGGAGATAGATGACCGCCGCGAGCATGTAGAAATGGAACGGGCTGCGCGTGACCGAAGTCGCGATGTAGCTGACGCGCATCAGCTCCTCGAGGCCGACGACCGAGATCAGGGAGGTGTTCTTGATCAGCGAGATCCAGATGTTGCCGAGCGCCGGCAGCGCGTAGCGCCACATCAGCGGCAGGCGGATATGGATGAACAGCGTCAGCGGCGACATGCCGAAGGCCCTGGCGGCCTCGATCTGGCCCGGCGGGATGGCAAGGAAGGCGCCGCGGAAGATTTCAGCCGCGTAGCCGCCGAAGACTAGGCTCAGCGCCAGCACGCCGGCGCCGAGCGCCGGCATCTCGAACGCGGCGTCCGGGCCGCCGATCCAGCGCAGCGCCGCCGACAGGGCGACCGTGCTGCCGAAATAGACGAGCAGGATGATCAGCAGTTCCGGGGTGCCCCGGATGCAGGTGGTGTAGAGGTCGCCCGCCGCGCGCAGGAACCGCGATGCGGAGAGCTTGGCGAGCGCGACGAGGAGCCCGATCGCGAGCCCCGCCAGCAAGGCCAGGAATGCGACCTTGAGCGTGACCATCGTTCCCCAGAAGAGCTGGGTGCCCCAGCCCTGAAAGAGGTCTGCCGTCATGTTGCGTTCCCGTCAGGGGCAGATGGTGCGCGGCATGGCCGGCGCCGGGCGGTTCAATCGTTCCAGACTCCCGGCATCACCGTGAACTTCCAGTATTTCTGGTTGATCGCCTTGAAGGTGCCGTCGGCGAACATGCCCTTCAGCGCATCGTCGACCTTGGCCAGGAACTCCGGCTCGTTCTTGCGCAGCCCGACGCCGACGCCCGGCCCGAAATACTTGATGCTTTCCAGCTCGGGCCCGACAAAGGCGAAGTCCTTGCCCTGCTTGTCCTCGAAGAAGCCTTCCATCTTGATCGGCCCGGCCATGATCAGGTCGACCCGGCCCGAGATGAGGTCGAGCAGCAAGGTCTCGTAGTTCTCGTAGCGCGAGATCTGCACGCCGGGGAACTGCTCGGTGAAATAGCGGTCATAGGTGCTGGCGCGGATCATGCCCACGACCTTGCCGTCGAGCGCCTTGGGATTGGGCTTCCCGTCGGCGGTCACGGGCTCCAGCCTGGAACCCTTCGGGCCGACGAAGCGGCCGGTCGAGGCGCGATAGGGGATGCTGAAATCGATGCTCTTCTGACGCGCTTCCGTGATCGAAAGGCTGGCGAGAATGAGATCGAACTTGCGCGCCGAGAGGGCCGGTATCAGCCCCTCGAATGCCTGGCAGACGAATTGCAGCTCGAAACCCGCGCGCTTGCCGATCTCGCGCGCGATGTCGACGTCGAAGCCGGTGAGCTCGCCGCCCGCGGTGCGGAAGTTGAAAGGCGGATTGGTGCATTCCGTCCCGACCTTGACCTGGCGGGCGAAGGCGGAGCCGGCAAACAGCAGTGCTGCGCCGGCCAGCAGGGCGAGAGCCGTCTTCTTCATGGTTGTTCTCCTCACAGGACCCGCTGCAGGAAGCGCCTGCACCGCTCGGACTCCGGATTGCCGAAGATCTTCTCCGGCGTGTCGCGCTCTTCGATCTTCCCCTCGTGAAGGAAGAGCACCTCGTTCGAGACTTCGCGGGCGAAGCTCATTTCGTGAGTCACCACGATCATCGTGCGGCCCTCCTCGGCGAGCAGGCGCATCACCCTGAGCACCTCGCCGACCAGTTCGGGGTCGAGGGCGGAGGTGGGCTCGTCGAAAAGCAGGAGCTTGGGCTCCATCGCGAGCGCGCGGGCGATGGCGCAGCGTTGCTGCTGGCCGCCGGAAATATGGGCAGGGTAGTGGAAGCGTCGGTCGAACATCCCGACCTTCGCGAGCAGCGCCTCGGCCCGCTCCCTCGCCTCCGCCCTGGGCACGCCCAGCACCTTGATCGGCGCGATCGTCACGTTCTCGAGGACGGTGAGATGGCTCCAGAGGTTGAAGCTCTGGAAGACCATGCCCATCCGGCTGCGGATGCGATTGATCTGCCGGGCGTCGAGGATCGCGGCGCCGTTGCCGCGTCGCCCGAGATTCAACTGCTCGCCCTCGAAGACGATCGCCCCGGCTTCAGGGGTTTCGAGCAGGTTGATGCAGCGCAGGAAGGTGCTTTTTCCCGAGCCGCTGGCGCCGATCATGCAGATGACATCGCGTTCGCGGGCCGTGAGGCTGACGCCCTTGAGGACCGGGAAGTCGCCATAGCTCTTGTGGATGTCGTCCGCCGTGAGGACGGTCTTCGCCTCGGGTCGAGACACGTTTTCCCCTCCGCTTGCGCTGGATTGCCGGCCTTGTCCGGTCGCGATTGGCAGGGACGGTACCGACGGCTAAAAACCGCCTCAAGTACCAATTCGCTGGAGTCGAGCAGACCAATACCGAGACAGGCTTGACCGTCCGCGCGTGCGGCCGCTCAATCCGGCGACGACGGGCCAGACCCGTCCGCCCTAGCCGCGACAGGATATGAACGCGAGTTTCAACTATCCCTTCTGGAACACGATCGCGGTCGCGCCGGACGGACCGGAGCCGCTCTTCGACCAGATCGCCGGGCAGCTTCGGATGCTGGTCGTGGCCGGTGCGATCCCGCGCGGCATGCGCCTGCCGCCTTCGCGCAAGCTGGCAGACGAGCTCGGCGTTTCCCGCTCCACGATCGTGCTCGCCTACAACCGCCTGAAGAACGAGGGCTATGCGCATGGGCGCACGGGCGCCGGGACCTATATCGAGAAGGACCTGCCCGAGGACATGCATCGCCGGATCGGCGAGCCGTCATCGGCTGCGCAGCCGCCCCGCCAACCGCGCGTCCTGGCCGCACGGGGAAACGCCCTGATGGGTCTGGCGCTGCCGAGCGAGCGCGAACTCGGCTACGATCTCAGCCCCCTGCTCCCGGCGCTGGACGAATTGCCGTTCGCGGATATCCGCCGCAGCACCGCCGAGTACTGGGGCTCCGAGCCCTGGCCGCAGTTCAATTTCAGCGAGCGGCTCGGCCTGCCCGCCCTGCGCCAGCAGATCGCGAAATATCTCGGCGAATACGAGGGTATTCCCTGCCGGGCGGAACAGATCGCCGTCGTCGCCAGCACGACGCAGGCCTTCATCCTGCTTGCCCAGCTGCTGCTCGATCCGGGCGACGGCGTCGTCATCGAGGATCCCGGCTATCCGACACGGACGGCCGCCATGGCGGCCAACGGCGCCCGGATACTGCCGCAGCGCATCGACCAGGAGGGGCTCTGCATCGACCGCTTCGGTCCCGAGACGGACGATGCCCGGATGGTCATCGCCTCGCCGACCAACCAGTTCCCCTACGGCTCGACCATGTCGATGGAGCGCAGGCTCTCCCTGCTGGCCTGGGCCCGCGCGCGCAACGCCTGGGTGATCGAGTACGACTACAGCAGCCCGATCGGCATCAACCGCCAGCCCCTGCCCTCGCTGCTCTCGCTCGACGCCGACCAGCGCGTGATCTTTATCGGCAATATCAACCGGATCTTCTCGCCCTCGCTGGGCCTGACCTATCTGGTGCTGCCGCCGGATCTGGTCGAGCTGTTCTATCGGGCGAAGCTCGTCTTTTCCTGCTATCTGCCGCCGCCGCTGCAACAGATGGTGGCCGACATCATGGGCCGCGGCGTTCTCGCGAAACATGTCCGGCGCATGCGCCTCATCTATCGCGAGCGGGCGACGATCCTGGTCGACGCGTTGCGGCAGGCCCTCGGCGACCGCCTGGTCGTTCCCGACGTCACGGCGGGGCTGCACCTGACCGCCCATGCACTCGCGCCGCTTGACGATGCCGCCGTCACGGATGCGGCCCGGCAGCGCGGCATCGATGCCCCTGCACTCTCGCGCTACCGCCTGCAGGACAGGACGGCGACGGGCTTCGTCTTCGGCTTCGGCAACACCGCGCCCGAGCGCATTCCCGCAGCCGTGCGGCGCTTCGCCGAAGCCATGGCGGGAGCCTGAGTTTTCTTGCGACACGACGGTTCGACCCGGCAGCAACAGGACCGGGACAGGAGGATGGGATGATCGACAAGGGCGGCTTGGCCAGGCGGCTGATCGACGAGCACGACCGGCGGGAGAAGTTCCGGCCATTCGCCGCGGCGAGCGGCATCGCCTCGCTCGACGATTCCTATACCGTGCAGGAGCGCTATGTCTCGCTGCTCAAGCCGCGCTGCGGCGCGCCCGTAGGCTACAAGATCGGCCTGACCTCGCAGCGCATGCAGGCGATGTGCGGCATCGGCCATCCGATCGCCGGCGTCGTGCTGGCCGACCGGCTGCATCACTCCGGCGCCCGCCTCGCCATTGCCGATTACGGCCGGATGGGCCTCGAATTCGAGATCGCGGTGCGCATGGGCGGCGATCTCCCCGTGGGAGGTCCGGCCTGGACGCAGGAGAGCATCGCGGAGCATGTCGCCGGCGTCTGCGCCGCCATCGAGATCGTCGACGACCGGGCTGCCGACTATGCCGAGCTCGACGTGCTTTCGCTGGTCGCGGACAATTCCTGGAATGGCGGCGTCATCCTGTCGAAATTCTGCAGCGACTGGCCGGCGCTGGACGCCATCTCGGGCACGATCAGCCACAATGGGGCGGAGATCGACCGCGGCTATGGCCGCGATGCCCTCGGCCATCCCTTCGCACCGCTTGCCTGGCTCGCCAACGCGCTGGCGGCAAAGGGGCATGGCCTGAAGTCCGGCGAGATCGTGATGACCGGCAGCCTGGTCACCACGCGCTTCCCGGCCGAAAGCGAAACCTATCGCTTCGAGCTCGACGGCGTCGGCGCCGTCGAGCTCGAAGTCACTGCCTGAGGGCCGAGAACTACGATCATGACGCCTCGCCTCGCGGCCCGGATGAGCCGGGTCAAGCCATCGGCCATCCGCGAACTCCTGCGGCTGGGCGCCGATCCCAACGTGATCTCCTTCGGCGGCGGCTATCCCGACGCCTCGCTGTTCCCGATTGCGGGACTGGACGAGGTCTTCCGCAAGACGCTGGCCGAGAACGGTCAGGAGGCGCTGCAATACACCGTCTCGAACGGCATTCCGCTGCTGCGCCGCCAGATCGCCGAGCGGATGACGCGCGACGGCGTGCCCTGCACCGTCGATGAGGTGCTGATCCTCCAGGGCGGCCAGCAGGGGCTCGACCTCGTCGCCAAGCTGCTGGTCGACAAGGACGACATCGTCGTCGTCGAGGACCCGACCTTCCTCGGCGCGCTGATCGCCTTCAACCCGTGCGAGCCACGCTATGTCACGGTCGGCATGGACGAGCATGGCATGGATGTCGAGGCGCTCGACGCGGCGCTGAAGGCCAATCCGGGCGCAAAGTTCATCTACACCGTTCCGGACTTCCACAATCCGACCGGCGTCACCATAAGCCTCGCCCGGCGCAAGCGGCTCGTCGAAATCGCCAACGCCCATGACGTCATCATTCTCGAGGACTCACCCTATCGCGAGATCCGCTTCGAGGGCGAACGCATCCCGCCGATCAAGAGCTTCGACACCGAGGGGCGGGTGATCTATCTCGGCAGCTTCTCGAAAATCCTGGCGCCCGGCCTCAGGCTCGGCTGGGCCGTGGCGTCGACCGAGCTGATCGAGCAGCTCGGCCTGCTCAAGCTCGCAGCCGACACCCAGACGAGCACGCTCAACATGGCGGTCGCCTCGCGCTTCCTCGCCGACTACGACATCGATGCGCATATCGGGACGATCCGCAGTGCCTATCGTCACAAGAAGAACCTGATGCTGGACACCATCCGGCAGCGCTTCCCGCAGGAGATCGCCTGCACGGACGCGAGCGGCGGGCTCTTCACCTGGCTGACTTTCCCGGAAGGCTTCGACGCCGCCGCCTTCATGCTCGACCACGCGTTGCCGGAGGCCCGCGTCGCCTATGTGCCGGGTGCGACCTTCTTCGCCCTCGACCAGCGTCCGAACCATGCCCGGATGAGCTATTCGACCCAGACCGACGAGCGGCTGGTCGCCGGCATCACGGCGCTCGGCCATGTCCTGAAGGCCCATCTCGGCGCGCGGGCACGCGGCTGAGCGAAGCCCCGGCCCGCCCCGCACCAGCAGATCGCCCACCGCGGCAGATGAGGACAGCACCATGCCCGTGACGATCCATCCCGCCCCGAAGAGCGACCTGACAGAGGCCGAAATCGAGCGCTGGCGCGCGATCCCCGTCGCGGTCGCGGTCGATCTCGGCCGCAATCTCAGCCAGATCGACCCGGCCATCCGCCCGCTGATGCCACCCGGACGGCAGCCGCGCCTGTTCGGACGCGCGCTGACAGCCTTCTGCGAGGCGCCGGATTTCGGCTCCGTCGTGCGCGCCATGGATGTGATCGGCCCCGGCGATGTCCTGGTCATCGCGGCGGCGGGCCATGCCGAAAGCGCGATGATCGGCGAAATCCTCGGAGGCCACATCCGCCGCAAGGGCGCCGTCGGCCTGGTCTGCGACGGCGCGATCCGCGATGTCGGGACGCTCGCCGGCTGGACGGACTTCTCGGTCTTCACGCGCTCGGTGACGCCGCGCGGTCCGTCCTCGGCCGAGCGCGGCGAGATCAACCGGCCGGTGACGATCGGCGGCGCGATCGTCTCGCCCGGCGACCTGCTGATCGGGGACGATGACGGGCTGGTCGCGCTGACGCCGGAGACGATCCGCGCCCGCATCGCCGATGCCGAGGCCCGGCTTGTCCTCGAGGCGAAGTGGGAGGCGGCCCTGACGGCCGGCCAGACCGCCGAGGCCGTCTTCGGACTGAAGGCG
>NZ_JBIWYK010000091.1:0-9138 GCF_044752385.1 Allobosea sp. CER48
CTATGGCGCAGGCATGATCGTCGGCGCCGCTCTCGCGCCGCAGATCGCCCGGCATGTCTCCTTCGGGACGTTGATCCTGCTCGGGCCGTTCGCGGGCTTCTGCGCGGCCGCCGTGATGTTCGCGACGCTCTGGATGCCGTCGGTTCAGCTGGTGGGCTTGAGCTTCTTCCTGTTCGGCGTCGGCCCCATCATCTGGACGATATCCACCATGACATTGCGGCAGGCGGTGACGCCGAACGCCATGCTCGGCCGCGTTTCGGCGCTGATCATGACCGCGACCTTCGGCGCGCGGCCGGTCGGCGCCGCGATGGGTGCAGCCGTTGCGGCGCATCTCGGCATCGCCGCGTGCCTTGCCCTCGCGACGGCGGGTTTCCTGGTCCAGCTGCTCGTCATCGGCTTCTCGCAGGTGCCGAGACTGCGAGACCTGTCCGAGCTCGCCTGAGCGGAGCGGGGACAGTCGAGGGCTGCTTCAGCCTTCGGGCAGCGGGATGAACTCCTTGTCGTCGCCGGGAACGGTGTCGAAGCGGCCGGTCTTCCATTCCTGCTTGGCCTGCTCGATGCGCTCTTTCGACGAGGAGACGAAGTTCCACCAGATGTAGCGCTGCGCATCCATCGGCTCGCCGCCGACGAGCATGACCCGGCTCTGGTCGATGGCGAGGATCGAGATGCGGTCGCCCGGCTTGAACACGAGCAACTGGCCCGCGCCGAATTCCTCGCCGGCGATGTCGATCTTGCCCGAGACGATGTAGATCGCCCGCTCGTCATAGTCGGGGTCGAGCGGCAGGATCGCGCCGGGCGAGAGGACGGCTTCGGCATAGAGCGCATCCCACGGGAACTTGACCGGCGAGGTCTGGCCATAGGCCGAACCCATGATCAGGCTGATGCGCTTCCCGCCCTCGACGATGCGCGGCAGTTCGGGCGCACCGTGATGCTTGAACTCGGGCGCGATCTCCTCATGCGTCTTCGGCAGGGCGAGCCACGCCTGGATGCCGTAGAGCTTCGGGCCGGTGGCGCGTGCTTCCATTCCGGTGCGTTCGGAATGGACGATGCCGCGCCCGGCGGTCATCAGGTTGACGGCGCCCGGCTTGATCGCCAGCGCCGTGCCGAGCGAGTCGCGATGCATGATCTCGCCATCGAAGAGATAGGTAACGGTCGAAAGCCCGATATGCGGGTGCGGACGAACGTCGAGCCCCTCGCCGAGATGGAATTCCGCCGGCCCCATCTGGTCGAAAAAGATGAAGGGGCCGACCATGCGCTGCCCGACCGCCGGCAGGGCGCGGCGCACCTGAAATCCGCCGAGATCATGCGTTCGCGGCACGATCACCTTCGAGATCGCCTCGCAGGAGCGGGCATCGCCCAGGATCGGATCATCGGCGGGTAGCTGCGACATGACGGCCTCCTCAGTTGGAGGCGAGCCTAACCCGTTCGCGACGCCGGGCAAGCGGATCGGCTGCAACCGTCCGCTGGCAGGAACGCAATCGTGCGATCGCCGTATTGCCGGCGGTCGGGGTCAGCCGTCGACGTCGAGTGGCGTCGTGCCGGTCGGCTTACCGTCGGCGCCGAGCGTGATCCGCTCGATGCGGGCCTCCGCCTGTTTCAGCAGCGCGTCGCAACGCGCCTTCAGCGCTTCGCCGCGCGTGTAGATCGCGATGGATTCCTCCAGCGGAACGTCGCCGCGCTCCAGCCGCGCAACGATGCCTTCGAGCTCCTTCATCGCCGCCTCGAAGGGCAGGGCGCCGACATCGGCATTGGGATTGTCTTGAGACTTGCTGTCTTGGCTCACGGACCGATTCCTCTTTGCCGTGAGCTTATCGGCTGGAGCGTGCCCGGCTGCAACCCGGTTCGCAGGCCATCCGTGTCAGACCGGCAGTGCCGAGGTCTTCTTGATGGTGCGCAAGGTCAATGTCGACTGGACGCGCGTGACGCCTGGCAGCTGCGTGATGATGTCGGTGTGGATGCGCTCGAAATCGGCGCTGTCGCGGTAGATCACCCGCATCAGATAATCATGCGCACCGGCGAGCAGATGGCATTCGAGGATTTCCGGCAGGCTCAGCACGGCCTGCTCGAAGCTCTCCAGCGATGCGCGGCCCTGCTGGTCGAGCGTCACGAAAACGAAGGCCGTGCCCGGAAATCCCGCGATCTTGTCGTCGAGCATCATCGCGTAGCCGCGGATGAGCCCGCTTTCCTCAAGCTGGCGTACCCGCCGCAGGCAGGCGGAGGGTGACAGATGCACCTGTTCGGCGAGGTCGGAATTGGTGATGCGGCCGTCCTGCTGAAGAATGCGCAGGATGGCGCGGTCGCGCGAGTCGAGCTCGATCGTCGTGGTCACGGCAGAAACCTCCCGCGCGATGCATCGTCGCAATTTTCGCCGGATGCAAGCAATCTTCTGCGTCGATCTCGCTCGGGAGCGCTGATATCCGCAGCTCCCGGCTCGGGAGCTGCAGGAATATGCGCCGCCCGCATCCTGCTTTCAGGCGAGCGGCATCTGAAACGGCGTACCCTCGAAAGCGTCGGCGCCGCGGCCGATTCGTTCGATCGCCCGGACCATCCGGCCGTTGCGGGCGAGCATCGTGTCGGCCAGCGCGACGAGCCGGGCATTGGGCGTTGCCGAGGGAGCCGCCACCCGCAGTGTGTCGGCGATCGCCTCCTCGTCGCGCTCCGGCCCAAATGCGCAGGCGGCGATGAAGGCTGCGGCGGTTGAGCGGCTGATGCCCGCCCAGCAATGGATGACCATCGGTGCCTGGCGATCCCAGCCGCGCAGGAAGGCGAGCAGGCGCACGACATGGTCCTGCCCCGCGAGGACATGGCCGTCCAGTGCCTGGCTGATGTCGGACATGCCGAGGAAGAGGTGGCTATCGGCGTCGATGCCGGCCGGGCGCTCGACGACCGTGCCGACGTTGATGAGCGTCACCAGATGGCGCGCGCGTACGGCCGTGACGGTCTCGTGCAACCTCGAAAGCGGGGAAACGTGAAGACTGGGCAAGGGCTTGCCCCGGAGTGCCTCGACAGGTGGTCGCCGGGCGGACATAGCATCATCGACAATAGCGCCGCCTCCATGACATGGAGGCGGCCGCCCATCGACCTCTTCTGGCGAAGCTCCCCCATGAATCTCTGGCTCCGGCTGATCTGGCTCCTGCTCACGACGCGCTTTCGGCCGCGGCTCAAGCTGCCGGCCGAGGCCTCCGTGCTGCCGTTCCGGGTCTGGCTCCATGACCTCGACACCAGCATGCACATGAACAACGGGCGTTACTGGTCGCTGATGGATCTCGGCCGGCTCGACCTGATGCTGCGCAGCGGGCTGTGGCGGGCGGTGCTGCGCCATCGCTGGCTGCCGGTGGTCAATGCCGGGACCATCCGCTTCCGCCGCGAGATGCGCCTGTTCCGCCCGTTCCGGCTGGAGACCAGAATCCTGTGCTGGAGCGAGAACTGGCTGGTGATGCAGCATCGCATGCTGATGCGCGGTCGCGACGGGGGAGAGATCGTCGCAGCCGTCGCGCTGGTCCGGGCGGCGCTCTACGACAAGCGGGCAAGAGCCTATGTCCCGGTCGCGCGCCTGCTCGGCGAGATCGGCATCGCGGCGCAAAGCCCGGAGCCGAGCCCGGAGGTCGCCGCTTTCCTGGCCTCCGAGGATGCCATGCGCCACGCGGCTGCCGCTGCTGGCTGAGCGGTGCGTTACTCCGCCGCGAGCCGTGTCGCCCGCCATTGCGCCAGCAGGGCGCGCAGCGCCGCAGGCTTCAGCGGCTTGTTGAGCAGGTAGACGTCCAGAGCGGTCGCCGCCTCGCGGACATGCGGCGTCCTGTCCGCGGTCAGCAGGATCGCCGGCATCGGCGTGCGCGCCTGCGCCCGCAGCGAGGTGATCGCGGTGAGCCCGTTCCCGTGGTCGAGATGATAATCCGCGATCAGGACGTCCGCCTCGCCCTTGCCGCCGACATGCGGCAGCGCCTCTTCGAGGCTCGGCGCGGTCGTGACCTGGCAGCCCCAGCCTTCGAGCAGGCGCTTCATGCCATCGAGAATGGCGGGCTCGTTGTCGATGACCAGCAGCCGCATGCCGCCGAGCTGGCCGGCCGGTGACTGGCGCGGCGCAGAGCCCGTCGCCATCGCCGGCAGCGGGGCGGCCCGCGGCACCAGGACGGAGAAGCGCGTCCCGCGTCCGGGGGCCGAATCCAGCGTCAGCCCGTGGTCCAGGGCGCGTGCGATGCGCTGCACGATCGAGAGCCCGAGCCCCAGTCCGCGGGCCACTCTCGCGCCCTGGTCGAGCCGCTGGAACTCGCGGAAGACCGTCTTCTGCTTGCTCTGTGGTATGCCGAGGCCGGTGTCGATCACCTCGACGGCGATCTGGTTGCCGCGGCGGCGGCAGCCGATCAACACCTTGCCGCTCGGCGTGTACTTGATCGCGTTGGAGATCAGGTTCTGCAGCAGCCGGCGCAGCAGGCGCCGGTCCGAGCGCAACGCCAGGCTCGTCGGCAGGAAAACGAGCTTGAGGCCTTTCTCATGGGCGCTCGGCTCGAACTCGCGCTGGAGCTGGCGCATCAGCTCGTCGAGCCGGAAGGAGGACAGTTCCGGCTTCAGCGCGCCGCCGTCGAGACGGGAGATCTCGAGCAGCGCCGTCAGGATCTCCTCGACCGCATCGAGCGAGGCGTCGATGTTCTCGGCGAGGTCAGGCTGCCCGGAGGTGCGGTCGCGCTCGACCAGCGAGGTCGCATAGAGCCGCGCCGCGTTGAGCGGCTGCAGGATGTCGTGGCTGGCGGCCGCGAGGAAGCGCGTCTTCGAGGCATTGGCGGCCTCGGCCTCGGCCTTGGCGCGCTGCAGCTCGGCATTGACGTGCAGCAGCTCCTCGGTGCGCTCGGCGACGCGCTTCTCGAGGCTCTCGTTGGCGCGCTCGAGCTTTTCCTCGCCCGCGACGGTCTCGGTGATGTCGGTGTAGGTCGTGACGAAGCCGCCGTCCGGCAACGCGTTGGTGCGAACCTCGATCACCTTCTTCGAGGGATAGAGCTTGAGGCGGACCGGCTCGCGGTCCTTGACGAAGCTCTCCAGCCGCGCGGCCATCAGCTCGTCCTGAGCGCCGTCGCCATAGGCGCCGCGTGCCGCGTTGAAGTGCACGATTTCGTCGAGGCCGGTGCCGAAGCGGACCAGCGAGGGCGGCAGGTCGTAAAGCTGGATGAAGGCCTGGTTCCAGGCGAGGAGCCTAAGGTCTCGGTCGAGCACGGTGATGCCCTGGCCGGCGTGGTCGAGACCGTGCTGGAGGATGTCGCGGTTGTATTGCAATGCGGCCGAGGCATCGTCGAGAAGCTTGAAGGCGGCCTCCGTCGAGAGGTTGCGCCGCTTCAGCAGCAACGACAGCACGAGGCGCGACGAGGCCGCGCCGATCGCAGAGGAGAGGAGGTGCTCGCCGAAGCGCAGGAGGTGGATGTCGGCATGGCGGCTCGCGTCCGACGATTCGCCGCGACTGGAGTTGAAGCCTTCGAATGCGCGCTCCGTGCGCTCATGACCGAGATAACGCGCGATCGTCGCCTGCAACTCGCCTTCGGTGACGGTTGTGCGCCACAGCGAGAAGGACTGGGCCATCGTCGCAGGCTGGGATTCGACGAAGGCGTTGGCCTGCAGGCGCTCCATCGCATTGGCCGGCCGCAGCAGAGAAAAGCCGGCATAGGCGAGGATGTTGAGGCCGAGGCTCCAGAACACGCCATGCGGCAGTGCCGGCCAGTCGAGCCCGAACAGGGCCTCGGGCCGCAGGCTGCGGGCTCCGAAGGGGCCGTTGGCGATGACGTCGCTCCACCAGCCGCCGGGCAGGGCAAGGCTCGGCATCAGCAGGGTATAGGCCCAGACGAGGGTTCCGATCGACAGGCCAGCCACGGCGCCGAGAGCTGTTCCGCGCCGCCAGAACAGCCCGCCGAAGAAGGCCGGCGCGATCTGTGCGGTCGCGGCGAAGGAGAGCAGTCCGATCGAGACAAGCGCGGCCTCGCCCGAGGCACGGTAGTAGAGATAGCCGAGCAGGATGACCAGAAAGATGCCGATGCGGCGGATGGTGACGACCTGCGAGCCGAGATCGCCGCCCGTGCTGCCGTTGTCGTCGCTGCCTCTGAAGAAGCGCCCCACGCGTCCGGGATCGCTCAAGGCGCGCCGCCAGCGCAGAAGCACGGGCATGACGAGGTGGTTCGAGATCATGATCGCCAGCGCGACCGAGGCGACGATCACCATGGCGGTCGCGGCCGAGAGGCCGCCGACGAAGACGAGGAGCGCGACCACGCCGGCATCGCGCTGGAGCGGCAGCAGCAGCACCGTCATGTCGCGATCGACGCCACTGCCGGGCATCAGGATCTCGCCGGCTGCCGCCAGGGGCAGCACGAACAGGTTGATCAGGACGAGATAGAGGGGAAACATCCAGGCCGCGCGCCGCACGTCGCGCACGTCGCGGTTCTCGACGATCGTCATGTGGAACTGGCGCGCGAGCAGTAGCGAGGCGCAGCTCGACAGTAGCGTAAGCGTCAGGAAATTCGGCCAGCTCGATGTCCGCTCCCAGATCGGCAATTGGCCGTTCGCCGGCCTGGCCGCCCGGGAGAGCAGGTCTTCGGCCCCGCCGAACAACCCGTAGACGATGAAGATGCCGAGCACCAGGAAGGCGACCAGCTTGATCAGCGACTCGACGGCGATCGCGAGCACGAGCCCGTCCTGATGCTCGGTGGCGTCGATATGCCGGGTGCCGAAGGCGCAGGCGAAGCCGGCGAGCACGATCGCGACCAGGAAGGGCAGGTCGCTCAGCAGCGGTACGCCCGGCATCAGCGCATGCCCGCCGGTGGCGTCGAGGAACACGGAGAGCGAGTTGGCGACGGCCTTCAGCTGCAGCGCGATGTAGGGCAGCGCGCCGATGACGGCGACGATGCAGACCAGTGCCGCCACGCGCTCGCTCTTGCCGTAGCGCGCCCCGACGAAATCCGCGATCGAGGTGATGTTCTGCGACTTGGCGATGCTGACGATGCGCGCGACGAAGCGATGCCCGAGGCCTATGACCAGGATCGGGCCGACATAGATGCCGAGGAAGTCGAAGCCGGCGCGATTGGCGAAGCCGACCGAGCCGTAGAAGGTCCAGGACGTGCAGTAGACCCCGAGAGCCAGCGCATAGATCGTGGTGCGCGCCCGGCCCGTCATCAGCTTGCGGCCCGAAGTATCGGCGACATGCGCGACGGCGAACAGCCCGCACAGATAGGCGAGGGCGACGAGGATGACGGACCACGCGGGAATCATGCCGCGAGCCCTGGAGCGCCGATACGCAGACGAGGCCGGAGATGAGGCGCCATGGGCTTCCGCTTCGAGTTTTGCGACAGTTTATCGAAGGCTTCCAGGCGCTGCCATAGGCCAAAGGCGCAACTCATCCCCAGTTCTTTGGCGCAAAAGCCATCCAGCGCCGGGCCTTGGCTGCCATTCGGGCTTTTCCTGCTCTGCCGGGTTGGTCTAGCCTTCGGGTCCGGCTGACGGGGAATTGACGAGCTTAGGGGTCCAGCATGCTGAAGGAATTCAAGGAATTCGCCCTGAAGGGCAATGTCATCGATCTCGCCATCGGCGTGGTCATCGGCGCGTCCTTCGGCAGGATCGTCGATTCTCTCGTCCAGGACATCATCATGCCGTTCATCGGCGCACTCGGCGGCGTCGATTTCTCCAACTATTTCTTCGGCCTCAACCGCGCCGTCACGGCGCCGGTGCTGGTCGAGGCCAAGAAGCAGGGCGCGGTGCTCGCCTACGGAAATTTCGTGACGGTGGCGATCAACTTCCTGATCATCGCCTTCGTGCTGTTCCTCGTCGTCAAGGGCATCAACCAGCTCAAGCGCAAGGCCGAAGCGGCCCCGCCTCCGCCGGCCGCGCCCCCGGCCGACGTTGCCCTGCTGACCGAGATCCGCGACCTGCTCAAGCAGCAGAAGGGCGCCTGACACGGGCACCCCGGCCGCCGCGATTCATCACGGCCGCCGATTGACATGATCTCGCGATTTCATGCCCGCCTGCGCCGCGATCGGCTAAAGGTGGGCATCCGATTTCGTGAGGTCGCGCCCTATGAACACCGCCATCCTGCCCGGCAGCACCTTGGTCGCAGAGCTTCGTCCCGAGGCCGTCAACGCGCCGGAAAGCGGGATCGTCGAGGTCATGAACTATGGCCGGCTGCGGGACGGCCTGATCCCGCTCTGGGTCGGCGAGGGCGATCTGTCGACCCCATCCTTCATCAGCGAGGTCGCGGCTCGCTCGCTCGCCGCCGGCGAGACCTTCTATACCTGGCAGCGCGGCATTCCGGAGCTGCGCGAGGCGCTGGCGCGCTATCATGAGCGGCTCTACGGCCAGCCCTTCTCGCCCGAGCGCTTCTTCGTGACCGGCTCGGGTATGCAATCGGTCCAGATCGCCGTTCGCATGATCGCGGGCCCGGGCGACGAACTGATCATCCCGACCCCGGCCTGGCCGAATTTCGGCGCCGCGGTTGCCGTCAGCGGCGCGACGACCGTCTGCGTGCCGATGGATTACGCGCAAGGCCGCTTCACGCTCGATCTGGACAAGCTCGCGGCTGCGATCACGCCGCGCACCCGCGGCATCCTGGTCAACTCGCCTTCCAACCCGACCGGCTGGACCGCGACGCGGGAGGAGCAGGAGGCGCTGCTCGCGCTCTCGCGCAAGCACGGCGTCTGGATCATCGCCGACGAGATCTATGGCCGCTTCGTCTATGACGGCTCCGCACGTGCGCCGTCCTTCCATGACATCATGGAGGCGGAGGACCGGGTCGTTTTCGTGCAGACCTTCTCGAAGAACTGGGCGATGACCGGCTGGCGTGTCGGCTGGATCGAGGCGCCGGAAGCCTTCGGACAGGTCATCGAGAACCTCATCCAGTACTCGACCTCGGGCTCGCCGGTCTTCGTGCAGCGCGGCGCGATCGCGGCGCTCGACCAGGGCGAGGGCTTCGTCGCCGAGCAGATCGCGCGTGCCGCGGAAGGCCGCCGCATCATCTTCGAGGGGCTGAAGGCGACGAACCGTGTCACGCTTTCGGCCCCGGACGGGGCTTTCTACCAGTTCTTCTCGGTCGACGGCCGCGACGATTCCCGTCAGGTCGCGCTCGAGCTCGTCGACAAGGCCAATGTCGGCCTGGCGCCCGGCACGGCCTTCGGC
>NZ_JBIWYK010000092.1:0-9101 GCF_044752385.1 Allobosea sp. CER48
GCCGTCGAGCGCAGCCCGCGGCGTCAGTCCGCTTCCGCCCGGCCGCAGCATGTTCCAGCCATAGACCCCGCCGGCACCGAGCAGGGCAAGGGCAGCGACGCCCGCTACCACCGGCAGCGGAGAGCGACGTTGAGCTTCCGCGGGCCGTTTTCCGGCGGCCGGTTTCCTGCCGGCCGCGGCGGGCTGCCAGGCGGCGACCTCGGCCATGTCGGCGGGGCGGTCGTTCGGGTCAGGCGCCAGCATGCGCGCGAGCAGGGGGCGCAGGCGGGCGTCGACGGCGGAGAGATCGGGCAGGCGGCGGCGCTTGTCGAGGATCTGGACCTGGCTTCCACCCATGTCGATAGGGCGGCCGGTCACCGCCTCCGCCAGCACCAGGGCGAAAGAATACATGTCGGAGCGCCCGGTGACCTCACCGCCATACAGGCCGAGCTGCTCCGGCGAGACATAGTTGTACTTTCCTGCGAAGCCGGAGCCGATCACCGTGCCTTCGCCGAGAAGGCTGGAACGGGCGATGCCGAAGTCGATGATCTTCGCGCGGGAGGGGTCGCCGCCGGGCAGGATGATGTTGTCGGGCGAGATGTCGCGATGGACGATGCCGAGCCGATGGGCGGCGTGCAGGCCGGGGCCGACGCGCTGGCGCAGGATATTGGCCTCCTCGGACGAGAGCGGCTGCTGCCTGATGCGCTCCGAAAGCGGCTGGCCGTCGACGAATTCCATCGCCAGGTAGGGCGTCTCGGTCGCCGGGTCGATCGCGAAGACGTAGTAGCGGACGATCGCCTCGTTGTAGAGATTGTGCAGGGCCGCCGCCTCGCGCCGGAACAGCGCGATCACCGCTTCGTCGAGCGCCATGTCCGGGCGGATCATCTTGATCGCCACCGCGTCCCCGGTCTGGATGGCGCGGCCCTTGTAGACCTCGCCCATGCCGCCGACGGCGATCAGGCTCTCGATCTCGTAGATGCCGTTCAGCCTGGAGCCGATGCGGGCATTGGGGCGCGGCGCGAATACGGTGCGCTCGGGGTCGTCGCTCATGGCCTGGTGCTCCCTCGTGAGGGCCGGTTCGGCAACCAGCGCGTGCGCTCGGGCGCGCCCTGCCGATAGCGCACCACGATGATGGTGACGTTGTCGCGCGCGCCGCGCTCCAGCGTTAGCGCCAGCAGGGCGTCGCAGGCCGCCTGCGCGCCGCCGGCGTCGACAGCCTGGAGGATCTCGGCGTCGGCGACGTGCTCGGTGAGCCCGTCCGAGCAGAGCAGGAAAGCGTCGCCGTCAGCGATCGCACCGTTTTCGAGGTCGAGCTCGGGCGTCTCGTGGACGCCGATGGCGTGCGTGATGATGTGCCGCCGTGGCGAGCGCCTGGCCTCCTCGGGCGTCAACAGTCCGCGATCGACCATGTCCTGGACCTCCGTGTGGTCGCGCGAGACCTGGGCGATCCGGCCGTTGCGGACGAGGTAGATGCGGCTGTCGCCCGACCAGACGCAGGCGAAATGGCGCTCGTGCACGAGCAGGCAGACGAGTGTGGCGCCCATCGGAGCGCCGCCACGCAGGCGGATCTGCTCGTTCAGCTCGGCATTGGCCTTGAGGACGCTGCCTTCGAGCATCGCCAGCAATTCCGGCGCCGAATGAGCCGCGCCGACCGCCTCCAGCGCTGTGACCACCGTCGCGCTGGCGAGAGCGCCGTTTTCGTGCCCGCCCATGCCGTCCGCCACCGCCCAGAGGCCGAATTCGGGGCGCAGGATGTAATTGTCCTCGTTCGCCTTGCGCACCTTGCCGGTATGGCTGACGCAGCCGGTTTCGAAATCCGCGTTCTGGCGCGTGCGGTCATTCATGGCCGGGCCTCACGACACGTCGCGTTCCGGCTCGAGGAAAGCGTCGAACCGGCCGGTCAGCAACCCGGAAAAAAGATGAGGCTCGGGGAGTCCGTAGCCGACCAGCGTCAACGGTTCGAAGTTCGGCCCACCCACCGTCCAGAGATAGCATGCATTGCCATAGGCGCGGGCGTGATCCTCGACGCGCAACGCCGCCAACCGCTCCGGAAAGCCCGGGCCGGCCGCCGCACTGACGATCGTGCCGTCCGGCAGCCGCGCCATGTCTTGCGGCGGCGCCGCAAGGTGTTGATCGAGCGGGACGGGCAGGGCGGCAAGGCGCTGTGAGACGGTTTCGTAATTCGCCTCCGGCTCGAGCGCGTGGAGCAGGAAATCCTCGATGGCCGCGAACCATCGCTCCTGCGGGTCAAGCTCGGGCGGCGGGATCGCGGCACCCGGCCCCGCTGCGGCGAAGACGGTCAGCGGGAAATAGCGGCCGATGCCATCGACCGAGGGCATGAAGGCGCCGGCCACGCTCTGGCCGCCATGGGCACCGCCCAACCAGAACCGCCAGATCGGCGCGTTGAGATAGGCCTCCTGCCAGCGCTGGCCCAGCGCAAGGCGGCTCGCGGTCAGGCCGCCCTGCAGCCACTTCTCGTAGACCGAGAGGAAGCCCGAGGGCGCGTTCAGCGCGATGAAGTCGCGTTTGGCCGGGAGCTTGCCGAAGAGGCCGCAGGGCACGGGATCATATCCCCGCAGGACAGCGGATTTCCCGCAGAGCCGGCAGGATCAGCGGGTTCTTGAGCGAGCCGACGCCGAAGGAGTAGCCGACCTGGCGGCCGCCGGCATTGAGGGTGAAGCCGACATTGTCGCCCTGCTTCAGCGCCGAGCCGGCATCAAGCAGGCGGAAGAACGACCAGGTTCCATCCTTCTCGAAGAGCCTGGCCTCCCCTTGCGGCGCTTGCGAGCCCGAGGAGAAGAAGCCGCCGCCGAACATGCCGCCGGAATTACTGCCGCCGCCGAGCGTCAGCGTCACGGCAGTCCTGCCGACGCCGCCGCCCGGCCACATCACCGGGACGGGCGTGTTCACGCCCTGCTGGCTCGTCACCGTGAAGCCGTTGATCTCCAGCTTCGCGCTGGAGGCATCGGCCGAGAGCGCGGTCGGCGTCACGACCATCTGGAAGGAGGGCAGGTTGCCGCCGGTCGGGAAGAAGGCCTCCCTGATCTCGCTGGCGCGCTGGAATTCACGCAGCGTCGTCGGCGAAAGTGCGCGGGCGACGCGGCTGTCGACGCGCCAGCTCCATTGCGGCTTGGACGTGTCGACGAACGGCTCCAGCCGCTCCTTGTAGAACTTGTCCATGATCTGGGCGGGCGCGAAGAGGCGGGCGAAATCGGCGAGCGGCACGTCGCGCGCGCTCGCCTTCGTGAAGGGGTAGCGGTTGGTGACGATCTCGTTGCAGACGCCGGTGACCTGTTCGGCCAGAGCCTGCCGCAGCAGGGCGACGGTAGCGCCTGTCGCATCGCCCTCGAAGTCGTTGACCGCCTGCATGATCATGCCGTCGAAGGGGGCGGGATAGCGCGAGGAATTGGCGCGCAAGGTTGCGATCAGCGGCACCAGCGCAGCATTCGCGGCGGCCGACTGCGCGGGATTCGTGGCGGCCGTGGCGAGGTTCTGATTGATCTCGGAGAAGGTCTGCAGGAGCTGGTCCACGGGCCTGCGGCCGAGATCGCCGTCGACCAGGACATGGAAGGGCTTGAACTGACTTTCGATATCGGCGCCGAGCGAGACGTCGTTCCCGCCGGCGAGCACGCGGTCGACGCCGGCGGATGCCATCGGCAGGTTGCTGCCGAGACGGCCGAGCGCCTGGCTGGCGCGCTCGTCCAGGGTCTGTGCCGCCTGCTTGGCTGCCGCCTGCGCGACGGCCTTCCTGGCGTTGGGGCGTTCCCTGGTGAGCTGCGTCTCGTCGCGCAGGGATTCGAGGATCTGCTTGAAGGGCGAGGTCGCGGCGGAGATGGCACTGAGCGCGACATAGCGCGGCTTGTCGGCGTTGAGAGGGCGCAGCTTCAGGCGCCGCAGCGTCTTCTGCCAGGTCGCGGCATAATCGCGGCTGTAGAGCTTCATCAGATCCTGGAACAGCGTGGCGTACTGGGCGGTGATCGCCTTCTGGTCGGCATTCTCGCCGAGCACCCAGCGTTCCTTCTCGATGCGTTCGCCGATATCGCCGAGCCGGCCGATGAACGCGTTCTGGAAACCGTCATAGGTGTAGAAATACGGCACGCGGAGCTGATCGAGGTCCTCTCCCCCAACGCCTTCGAACACCAGGCGCACGTCGGAGCCTCCCCGCTGCGAGGCAACCCAGTCCTTCTGGCTCTCGCTGCGGGCCTGCGTCCTCAGGAGCTCATAGGCGCGCTCGGCGATGCTGAGGCGGCGCAGGGTGCGCTGGCTCTGCTCGATCAGCGACTGGTTGAGCTTGACCATGGGCTCGGCGTCGCCCTCGTCGAGGTCGAGCATGGCGGTGAGATGCTCCTCCAGCGCCTCGCGGCCCTTGGCGTTGGCGGGGCCGGGAAACAGGTTCTCGGCCCAGTCGAGCCGCATCCAGGAGGTGACGAGATCGCGGTCCATCTTCGCCTGGCCGCCGACCATCATGTAGACCTTGAGCGCCTCGTAGACGAAGCCGGGGTTGTTGGCGTTCTGCTCGAGCTGTTCTTCCAGTCGGAAGATGATCCGCGGCCGCAGCATCCGCTCCAGCGCCTGCTGGTAGCTGATCTCGCTGGCGTTCTGCAGGCGCTCGCGCTGGCTGAGCCCGAAGGTGGCGAGCACGGGCGTCGGTTCGTCCTGGCTGGCATAGCCGGCAGGCATGTTCCGGAGCTTGTGCAGCAGCGGCAGGACGCGGCTGAAATTGCGGTCGGAGACGGTGGTCTCCTGCAGCACGGGCGCAGCCGCACTGCGATAGTCTGCGAGGCCGTAATTCGTGGTGTTGATGAGGTCGCTGTTGCGCGAGAAGCTCGTCCACCACAATCCGAGCGCGGCGAGCGAGACCAGCGCGACCGCGGCGAAGCCGGCGAGCCGCAACGCGGTGGTGCGGCGCGCGGCGCCGAGATCGGTCGAGACCCAGCCGGCTTCGCCGATCACGACCTTCTGGACCAGCTCGGTCAGGAAATAGCTCTTGCCCTTGCCGGAGAACGTCGCTGCGCCCGCATGGTCGGAACCGAAACTGCGTGACAGCGCGCCGATGAGTTGGTCGATCGGCGTGCCTTCCTGTGTGCCCGAGGTGAAGTAGAAGCCACGCAGGGTGGCGTTGGCGTGGTAGCGCGTCGGTTCGAAGACGCGGGTCAGGAAGTCGACGATCGTGCGTTTCAGCGTCGCCATCTGGCTTGGGAAGCCGAAGATCTGGGCACGCGCGGTGGGGTTGGGCTCATCCTGAAGGCGGTCGGGAAGGCGTTCCGTCAGGCGCTCGATCAGCGCGTCGTATTCCGGCGGCACGTCGCCGATCATGTTGCGGGTCTTGTCGGCGGTCTGGAAGGTGTGGCCCCAGACCATGCGACGCTGCTGCTCCGTCAACGTCCCGAAGAACTCGTTGAAGCCGGCAATCAGGTCGGCCTTGGTGAAGACTGCATAGACCGGGAAGTCGACCCTCAGGCGCTCGTGCAATTCGAGCAGGCGGGCGCGGACGGCGTCGGCATGCGCCGCGATCTCGTCGGGAGAGGAGGTCAGCAGATCCTCGACGCTGATCGCCACGAGCACGCCGTTGATCGGCTGCCGCGGGCGGTTGGCCTTGAGCAGATCGAGGAAGGCGAGCCAGCTCGCCTTCTCGGCCTTTGTGTCTGTGTCCTGCGTGGTGTAGCGCCCGGCCGTGTCGATCAGCACGGCATCCTCGGCGAACCACCAGTCGCAATAGCGTGTGCCGCCGGTGCCGGCGACCGCGGCCGGGGCGGTGCCGCGGGCCAACGGAAACTTGAGGCCGGAATTGACCAGGGCGGTGGTCTTGCCGGCGCCGGGCGGGCCGATGATGACGTACCAGGGCAGATCGTAGAGATAATCGCCGCCATTCTTGCCGCGCGCGCTCCTTAGGGTCGCGAGCGCATCCTTCATGGCGCTGGAAATGGCGGCGTCGTCGCCGGTGGTTTCCTCCTTCTCCAGCGCCGAGGCGAGTGCGGCGGCGGCCTTTCGGCGGCGGATGGCGACCAGCGCCACCCAGGCCAGAGCCCCGATAAGCAGCAGCGCAACGACGGGCAGGCGCACCCAGTCGTATTCGAAGGGCCTGAACTCGCCGAGCGCGAGGAAAGGGCCGCCGAACCAGATCAGCGCAGCGAGGGCGAGCGCTCCGATCAGGATCGCCGCAATCCGGAGCCAGGTCGCGAGTTTCATGCCTGCCTCCCTAGCTTTGGCGCTGGATCAGGATTTCGACGCGTCGGTTCTGGGCGCGCCCGTCTGGCGTCGTGTTCGGCGCGATCGGCGTATCCGCTCCCTTGCCTTCGAAGGTGATGCGATCCGCCTTGCTGAGCCGGGCCCGCAGCATGTCTCCCACGGCTTTGGCGCGGGCTTGCGAGAGCTCGACATTCGAGGGAAAGCGGGCGGTGCGGATCGGCACATTGTCGGTGTGCCCGACGACCTTGATCGCGCCGCCTTCCTGCTCGAGCACGGCCGAGATGCGTTCGATCAATGGCTGGAACTCGCTGCGAACGGCCGCCTGTCCCGGCTCGAACAGGGTGATGCCGGTCAGGCGCACGACGATGACATTCGGCGTGACCAGGCAGACGATCGGCGGCTGCACGGCGGCGCAGACCCTGGGCGCCTGCGGCGGGGGAGGAGGCGGGGGCGGCGGCGCCGAGAAGACCCTGCGCATGATCCCGATCTCGCCCTTGGGATGAACCGAGAGAAGTGCGGTTGAAGCGGCCTCGGCATTCCCCGCCAGCAGCGCGCGGAAAACGAAGTAGATTCCGAGCAGCGCCACCGCCGCGATGGCGGCCACCGACCAGACCGGAATCCGGAAACCCGCAACGGTTGCCGCGATCGCCTGGCCGCGCCAGCGTGGGGACAGCTCGGGGTCGGGTTGCTTCACCCGGCGCAGCGTCTCGAAGAGATTGCGCTGGATCATCTGCAGGTTGTTGGCGCCGCCGGCCGAGGTGCGGTGGATGCCCTGGAAACCCAGGGCCAGGCAGGCGTGCATCAGTTCCAGCAGGCCGTAGGTGACCGACGGATCGGCCTTGGCCTTGTCGAGCTCCTCGAAGAACCGGACGCCGCCGGTGCGTTCGCCGAAGAAGCGCGAGAGCATGCTGTACTGCGTCCAGACATGGCGGTCGTCGCCGGGAATGTTCTGGACGATGTCGTCGGCCGTTGCCGCGAGGACATATTTCGCCGTGCGTGCCGTATCGGCCGGAACGCCCGCATTGCGGACATCATGCTCGAAGGCCTCGATGGAGTCGCCAACCTGGCCGAGGAGCTGCGCGAAAGGCGCATTGGACAGGTTTGCGCGCATCCGCCCGAGCAACAGGAGAAGCGGGCCGGCGGCGCGCAGCAACGGGTTGGCGTTCGGCGTGAGCAGTTGCTCCCGGCGCGGCAGGGCTTGCCCACCGCCCGGAGGCGGCGGCGCCTGCGGGCGCTGCGGTACGGGCGCCGGGCTCGACATCCACTCGTCGCCGGTGCCGGGCACACCCGGTGACGGGGCTTGTGAGGGGGCATGGGGCTGCGGTGCGGACGGCAGGGGCTGCGGTGCCACGGGCGGCTGGGGCAGCGGCGCGCGGCGCCCGCCGGGGTTCGGCCGGATGATGGTTCGCTCGGAACGGCCGAACGGATCGGACGGCGAACCCGGATCGCTCATCGTCTGCCCTCCAGAACGGCCCAGAGCTCGAGTTCGAGATCGGGCCAGTCACCGGAAAAATGCATGCCGATCGAACTCGCCGTGCTGAATTCGGGCCAGAGTGGCGAGGTGCGGTCGAGGTAGAAGTATACATGATCCGTGAGCGCACGGATCTGTGGCGGCGGCGTCGGCAGGTGGACGAGATTGATGCCCGGCAGGTGGGCATGGACAATCTCGTTCATCTTGGTGTTGGGGCCGACCTTGAAGAGCTGGGGAAACTGCGCCTGGATTTCGGTGAGCGGGCGCCGCGCCGCGACTTCCAGGACAAGCGTGGCGTTGCGGACCAGGCTGCGGTCGCGGATCGTGGACATGAAGGCATTGGTCGCCCGTTCGACGATCTCTAGCCGGATGGCGCGGCGGCCGAGATTGGCCGAGAGGAAGTCCTGGATATCCCGGATGACGGGCGCGAAGCAGTTCTCCAGGTCGTCGTGATCATAGGCCGGGTAGTCGCGCGCGCGGCGCTCGGCCGTGGTGAAGGTGGCGAGTTCGCCGGCGAGCGCAAGGAAGCTGGCGAACAGCCGCTCCGGATGCACGAAGCGCGAACGGCGCAGGTGCCGCAGCACCGGGATGTTGCGGTTGAGAAGCTGCAGCACGAAGTAGTCCGCGCTCTGCAGGCCGCCGCCGGCGGTGGGATCGGCGGCGTAGCGGGCGAGCTCCTCCAGCTTGTTGTCGATCCACCCGATGACACGATCGAGCCAGCCCTCGATCACCGGATAGGCCGAGCAGACCAGCACCGGCGGGGCGAACTTCTCGTCGAACAGGATGGCGCGGTCGCGCACCTCCACGATACGGCCGAGCGCGAGGCCGACATAGCCGGCTTTCGCCGTCTTGCGCAGCTCCAGCGTCAGGCGCGGATGGGCGACGTCGATCTCCTCCTCGGTGCGCAGCGAGGCGGTGGAGTCGATCAGCATCTCCGAGGCGGGGAGATAGCGGCTGGCGGAGCCGTTCAGAGCGTCCTCGATCTCGCGCGTGTTGGCGGCGGCAAGCGGCAAGGACAGCCAGACAATCTGCCCGGCCGCGTTCTCCGGCACCTCGATGGCGGCGGGCAGGGGGCTGTTGTCCGGCAGGGCAAAAGGGGTGCCGTCCGGCATGATGCCGGCGGCGCGGCGCAGCCCGATGCGGCTCTGCTGGGCAAGATCGCGGTCGATCTCCAGAGCGGAAAAGCCCCAGGGATAGGGTGTGACGTTCCTGACGCGGCTTTCCAGCAAGTTTTCGAGGTAGCGATCGTTCTGCTGGAAGTGATGCGGCCTGAGGAAAAGCCCTTCTGACCAGACGACCTTGCTGTACCACGACATCCGGGTCTCGCTCACTCGAAGGCAGGCCTGGCGAGCTTATACTGGTCATAACCCAGCGTCACCAAACGAATGCTAGCGTCGTATACCGTTCGTTCCGTCATTGACTCGAAGGATGCAGCAGGTGGAGTTTCGGGGCAGTCCTCGAC
>NZ_JBIWYK010000093.1:0-9072 GCF_044752385.1 Allobosea sp. CER48
GTCTTCGCGCAGTGGGCCAAGACCTTCCGCGCGCCGACGGCGAACGAACTCTATGGCCGTTTCGGCGGACCGGGCACCTATCTGCGCGTCGGCAACCCGGATCTGCGTCCGGAAGAAGGCAATGGCATCGACGTCGGCGCCCGCTTCGGCGACAAGCAACTCGGCGGCTCGATCACCTACTTCTATTCGAAGTATCACAACTTCATCGAGCAGCAGCAGATCGCCCCTCCCGGCGGCCTCTATCCGCAGGGTGGCATCGTCAGCTTCCGCAACATTCCGCGCGCCGAGATCCAGGGCGTGGAGATCAACGGCCAGTACGCCTTCGCGCAGAACTGGCTGGTGCGCGGCTCCTTCGCCTACACCCGCGGCGTCAACAAGACCGACAACACCTTCCTGAACTCGATCCCGCCGGTGCAGGGCATCCTCGCCATCGCCTACGGCACGGATTACTGGGGTGCCGAGGTCTCGACCAAGCTCGCCGGCAAGCGCGACGACGTCGCGGCGACGACCGGCACCAACCAGGGCTTCCGGGCACCGGGCTATGCGATCTTCAACGCGACGGCGTGGTGGCGCCCGATGCCGCAGATCGCAGACCTTGAATTGCAGGTTGGCGTCTACAATATCTTCGATCGCAGGTACTGGGATGCCGTCAACGTCCCGACCGGCGTTCTGGCCCAGGCGCGAGACTATTACAGCGAGCCGGGCCGCACTGTGAAGGCGACGTTGAAGTATCAATTCTGACCGGGCGTTTCGAGACCCCCCGACCAGAAGAGCCGGCCCTTCGGGGCCGGCTTTTTTATTCCGGGGTCGGCTCCGGCGCCTCGGCTTGCCGCGCCAGCAGGCGGGCCTTCTTCGGCCCTTCGACCAGCGACTTGAAGACACCGCGCAGCGTGCGGGCCTCCTGCTCGGTCATGTCGAGCCGGTGCAGGATGTCGCGCAGGTTCGCCGTCATGACCGGCTTCTTGCCCGCCGGGAAGAAGCCGCAGAGATCGAGCTCGGCTTCGAGATAATCGAACATCGACAGGATCATCTCGCGTTTGGCCGGCGGAGACGGGTTGTTCTCGCGGAAGGGCGGTTCGCCGCCGGTCGTCTTGAACCACTCATAACCATTGAGCAGCACGGCCTGCGCGAGATTCAGCGAGGCGAAGGCCGGGTTGACCGGGAAGGTCAGGATTGCGTCGGCGAGGCTGATCTCCTCATTGGTCAGACCGATGCGCTCGCGCCCGAACAGGATGCCGACGCGTTCACCGGAGCCAATGCGGCCGGCAACGTCCGGCATCGCCTCCGCGGGTGTCACGACGCGCTTCATCTGGCCGCGCTCGCGGGCGGTCGTCGCCAACACATGGTTGAGGTCGGCGATGGCCTCGGCGGCGCTGGCGAAGAGACGGGCGTTCTCGAGGATGTGCGTGGCGCCGGAGGCGGCCGCAGTCGCGCCCTTCTTGAGGCCTCCGCCGCTCGGCCAGCCGTCGCGCGGGGCGACGAGGCGCATCTCGGAGAGGCCGAAATTCGCCATGGCGCGCGCGCACATGCCGATATTCTCGGCGAGCTGCGGCTCGACCAGGATGACGATGGGGGCAGGGGCCTGTACGGCCGGGCGGGTGCGGTCGGTGCCGGAACCGGTCATGGGAGAATCAGGTCTTGTCTTCGTGATGAGGCTTGCATCGAGCCCCGATCGGCGAGGCGCGATGGCACGCTCATACGTCATGCTCGCCCTTGTGGCGAGCATCCACGCCGTGAGCCCACGTCCGACAAGGAAAGACGTGCATGGTCAGGGCGCGGGGCAGCCTGGCCATGACGACGCCGGAAGCGCTCAGCCTGCCGCCTGCTCGACAGCGCGCAGCACCCGCAGGGTGTTTCCGCTCGCGAGCTTGGCGAGGTTCTCCTCCGACCAGCCACGGCGGATCAGTTCGGCGATCACCGACGGGAAGGTCGTGGTGTCTTCCAGCCCGTTCGGATTGACCCAGCCGAAGAAGTCCGAGCCGATGCCGACATGGTCGTGGCCGATGCGCTTCGCGAGATATTCGACATGGTCGCAATATTCCGGCAGCGTCGCGGTCGGGCGGGGGCCGGATTTCGCGACGATCTCGGCCTCGACCTTCGCGTAGTCCACGCCGTCCGGCGTCTTGCCGTACTGGTCCTTGGCCGGGCGGTGCCAGTCGCGCGAGGCCTGGCTGATGAAGTCCGGCACGAAAGTCGCCATCACGACGCCGCCATTGGCCGCGACGCGGTCCAGCACGTCGTCGGGGACGTTGCGCGGGTGGTCGCAGAGCGTGAAGGCGTTGGAATGCGACCAGACCACGGGCGCGCTGGACACGTCGAGCGCGTCATGCATGACCTTCGGCGCGACATGGGCGAGGTCGATCACCATACCCAGCCGGTTCATCCGGCGCAGCACATCCTTGCCGAACGCGGTGAGGCCATTGTGGCGCGGGGCGTCGGTGGCGGAGTCGCACCAGTCGGTGGTGTCGTTGTGGCAGAGCGTCATCAGCCGCACGCCGAGATCGTAATAGGCATCGAGCGCGTCGAGCTCGCCGTCGAGCGCCGTGCCGTTCTCGATCGTCATGAACAGGGCGATGCGCCCTTCTGCCTTGGCGGCCTCGACATCATCCGCGGAGAGCCCGGGGCGGAAGACGTCGGCATGGCGCTTGAGTATGTCCCGCATCAGCGCGATCTGGGCGAGCGCGAAGCCCGCGGGCCTGGCCTGCTTCGGCGGCACATAGGCCGCGAAGAACTGCGCCGCCATCTTGCCAGCCTGCATGCGAGGGATGTCGGTGTCCCCCTCGGCATGGACCTTGTCCAGGCCGTAGGTGGCGACATCGCCCTTAGCCCTGGCATCCTTGCGGATGACATAGGGCAGGTCGTTATGGCCGTCGATCAGCGGCACGCGATCGAGCAGCGCGAGCGCGGCGGCGTAGGCATTGTCCTGGACGGGCGGTTTGGCGAGGGCCATGGCGAGGTCTCGGTCGGGAATCGGGAGCCGGATCGTGGCAGGGCGCAAGCCGGCAGGCGAGAGGCCCCGGCGCAGGGCTGTCATCACGCGCGCGCCGCAGCAAGTCACGCTGCAGCGCGCCGGGACGACACCCTCGATCGGCGCTTCAGACGAAGCGCGACGGCGCGAAGGGCGCGGGATCGACGAAGACCTTCTGGCCGCCCACCATCTCGGCCACCATGCGGCCCGTTACGGCGGCGAGAGTCAGGCCGTGATGGGCGTGGCCGAACGAGAACCACAGGCCCTTGTGCTTCGGCGCGGGGCCGATGATCGGCATCATGTCCGGCGTGCAGGGCCGGCGGCCGAGCCAGGGCTCGGCATCCAGGCGCTCGCCGAGCGGGAAGAGCGCCTTGGCGATCGGCTCTGCCCGGGCGAGCTGCACCGGCGTCTTGGGCGCGTCGCGATCGGCGAACTCGGCCCCGGTGGTCAGGCGGATGCCCTGCTGCATCGGCGCGAGGAAGTAGCCACGCTCGGTGTCGAGCACCGGATGGTTGAGAACGGCGTTGCCCTGCGGCTTGTAATGCATGTGGTAGCCGCGCTTGACCGCGAGCGGCAGCCGATAGCCGAGCTTGTTCGTCAGGACATCGGCCCAGGGGCCGAGCGCGACGACGACATCCTTCGCCTGCGCCTTCGTGCCGTCGGCGAGGGTGACGGTCCATTCCGCGCCGTTCTGCGTCAGCGTCGCGGCATCGCCGAGGGCGAGCTTGCCGCCGAGCTTCTCGAACAGCGCGACATAGGCCTTCGACAGGCCGAGCGGATCGATGACCGTGACGGGATCGGTCCAGTGCAGGCCGCCGATCAGGCTGGAATGATCGAGATGCGGCTCCTCGGCCTTGAGGGTCGCCATGTCGAGGGCACGGAAGTTCACGCCGAATTCGCGCTTCCAGCGAGCGGCCTCGGCGAGGCGCTCTTCGCGCTCCCTCTCGGTACGGAACACCTTCATCCAGCCCTTGCGGCGCAGAAGCTCGGTGGCTCCCGCTTCCTGCGCGAGCGCGTCATGCTCGGTGACGCAGTGCTCGATCAGCGTCGCGTATTTGTGGGCGATCGCCTCGTGATGAGAGGCGCGCGAATGCATCCAGTAGGAGAACAGGAAGGGGGCGAGCTTGGGGATCGCGCTCCAGTGATAATGCGCGTCGATGGTGTTGTTCATCGCATAGCGGATGAGCGCGCCGAAGTCGTGCGGGAAGCCGTAGGGATAGACGCCCTCGCGCTGGATCAGGCCGGCGTTGCCGTAGCTGGTTTCCTCGCCTGGCCCGCGCCGGTCCACGAGAAGCGCGGAGCGACCGGCCTTCTGCAGATGGAGCGCGACCGAAATGCCGACGATGCCGGCGCCGAGAACGATCGTATCCACCTTCATGAAACTGCTCCTGCCAGCCCTTTTCCCCGCAAAATACCGGTTTGCGCCCGGTTGTCAGCGGCGCGACCGGATTTTGCGTCGGATCGGGAAATCTTTCGCAAATTCTGCGCCATCTCCGCCAACTTGATCGATCCATGCGGCCACGCGGCACGGAGGGCGCAATTTTATGCCGGCGCAAGACCGCCCAGCTCCCGGTGCAGGTGACGCCTCCCGCGCGATAGGCCAGTGTGCGGCTCTTTCGCGAACGATTCCAGAGCCCAAGCCGATGCGTCCAGTCGCCCTTCTCGCCGCCGCGCTCGCCTGGCTCGGGCGCTACGGCACGCAAGGTTTCGCGCTCTCGATCTTCCTGGGCCTGGCACTTCCGCAGTTCTCCGCGGCGGCGCGGCCGGTGCTGCCGATCACCATCTTCTGCTTCACCACCGTCGTCTTCATGCGGGTCGATCTCGGCATCACCGCAAGTCTGCTGCGCCGGCCGGCGAAGCTCGCCGCTTCCTGCCTGTGGCTGATCACCGGCCCGGTGCTGCTGATCGGCGGGGCGCTGCTGATCGTGGGCCGAGAGAACCTCGACCCCGGCATCGTGCTTGGGCTCGCGATCATGGGCGCGGCTCCGCCGATCATGTCCTCGCCGGCCGTCGCGATCCTCTATGGCTTCGAGCCCTCGCTGATCATTGCGAGCGTCATCGTCACCACGATCCTGAGCCCGATCATCGCGCCGCTGCTGGTGGAGCTTCTCGCCGGAGCGGCCGTGCCGCTCGACCGCTGGGCGCTGATGCTACGGCTCCTGGTCTTCATCGGTGGTGGCATGGCTGTCGCCTTCGCGCTGCGATCATGGCTCGGCATCGAGCGGATCAGGGCGATGAAGGCCAATCTCGATGGTTTCGGCGTACTGATGTACTTCATCTTCGCCATCGCCGCGATGGATGGCGTCACGCGCGCGGCGCTCGAAAACCCCAAGCTCGTCCTGTTCGTGCTGGCCTGCGTCTTCGCGGTCTCGACAGCGGGTCTGGTGTCGAGCTGGCTCGTGCTGCGGCTGATGCCGGCATCCGAGCGCTTCATGATCGGCTACGGCACGGGCCAACGGAACATGGGACTGCTGGTGGCGGCGCTGGGCGCGGGCGTCTCGCCGACGACCTTCCTGTTCTTCGCGCTGGCGCAATTCCCGATCTATCTGCTGCCGTGGCTGCTCGGCGGCATCGCGGGGCGGATCCGGCGCAAGGAAGCCCGCCAGGCTGCTGACGGGCGGTGACGCTGCGCACTGCGAGGTTTTCGGCTGCCGCAGGAGAACCGCGCCATGATCACACTCCATTCCGGGCCGTTGAGCCTGTTCTCGCGCAAGGTCGAGATTGCGCTGAAGGAGAAGGGTCTCGCCTTCCAGCGTATCATGGTGCCGTTCAACCAGACGACGGGCTATGATCCCAAGCATCCGGAGGTGATCGCGCTCAATCCGAAGCGGCAGGTGCCGGTGCTCAGCGATTGCGGGCTGGTGCTCTACGACTCCACCGTGATCAACGAGTATCTCGACGAAGCCTATCCCGAACCGAAGCTGATGCCGGATTCCCCGGTAGAGCGGGCTCGCTGCCGGCTCGACGAGCTCTATGCCGACGAGATCATGCTGCAGGCGCTGAGGCCGCTGATGCACCGCACGAGCCCGCCTTCGCCCGACCGCGATCGCCGCATCGCGCTGGAGGCTGACGCGCTGATCGCCGAGGACACGCTGGCCCGGCACTACGAGGTGCTGGAGCAGAAGCTGGCGGGGCGCGAGTTCTTCGGTGGCAGGCTCTCTCTGGCGGACATCGCCTTGTTCATGACCGTGCTCTTCGCCCGCAGGCTTGGCGGGCCGCCGCTCGACGGCCATGAGGCCCTGGCCGCATGGTTCGCGCGGCTGAAGCTACGCCCGGCCTTCGCGCAGGTGGTGGCGGAGATCGCGGAAGCCGACAGAAGGCTGTCCTTTCCGGTGAAATTGCGTTCCGCCTGATTGCAGTGGCGGCCCGGCGGGGCTAAATCCCCGGCCATGACCCGCCCCATCCGTATCGCCCCTTCGATCCTCTCGGCCGATTTCTCCAAACTCGGCGAGGAGGTGCGCGCGATCGATGCGGCTGGCGCCGACTGGATCCATTGCGACGTGATGGACGGGCATTTCGTGCCGAACATCACCTTCGGGCCGGACGTGCTGAAGGCGATCCGCCCGCACACCCAGAAGTTCTTCGACGTGCATCTGATGATCGAACCCGTCGACCCATATGTCGAAGCTTTCGCCAAGGCTGGTGCGGACCTGATCTCCTTCCATGTCGAGGCCGGGCCGCATCCGCACCGTACGCTGCAGGCGATCAAGGCCCAGGGGAAGCAGGCCGGCATCGTGCTCAATCCCGGTACGCCGGCGAGTGCGGCCGAGGCACTCATCGAGGATGTCGACCTCATCCTGCTGATGACGGTCAATCCCGGCTTTGGCGGGCAGAGCTTCATCCGTTCGGTGGTCGAGAAGGTCGCGCAGGTGAAGGCGCTGATCGGCGACCGTCCGATCGCGCTCGAGATCGATGGCGGCGTCACGCCAGAGACCGCGCCGCTTGTCGTGAAGGCCGGGGCTGACGCGCTGGTCGCCGGATCGGCCGTGTTCAAGGGCGGTCCTTCCGCCTATGCCGGAAATATCGAAGCGATCCGCAAGGCGGCCGAGGCTGCACGCGGCGACTGGGTTTGACAGTATCGCAGCCCTCATCCTGAGGAGTTGCGAAGCGGCGTCTCGAAGGATGCTCCAGAGAGCGCTGGATCATCCTTCGAGACGCGCTCTTTCAGAGCGCTCCTCAGGATGAGGGCTCATTGGGTGATAAGGACGAAACGATGATCCCGCGCTATTCCCGCCCCGAGATGGTCGCCATCTGGGAGCCGCAGACCCGGTTCCGCATCTGGTTCGAGATCGAGGCGCATGCGACCGACAAGCTCGCCGAACTCGGCGTGGTGCCGAAGGAGGCTGCCGCGACGATCTGGGCCAAGGCCAGGGACGCCGTGTTCGATGTCGAGCGCATCGATGAGATCGAGCGCGTCACCAAGCACGATGTCATCGCCTTCCTGACGCACCTGGCCGAGATCGTCGGGCCGGAGGCGCGCTTCGTCCATCAGGGCATGACCTCGTCGGACATCCTCGACACCACGTTGTCTGTCCAGCTCGCTCGCGCCACCGACATCCTCATCGCCGATGTCGACGCGCTGCTGGCGGCGATCAAGCGCCGCGCCTTCGAGCACAGGCTGACCCCGACCATCGGCCGTTCGCACGGCATCCATGCCGAGCCGGTGACCTTCGGTCTCAAGCTCGCGCAGGCCTTTGCCGAATTCGATCGCTGCCGCGCCCGGCTGGTTGCTGCCCGCGCCGAGATCGCGACCTGCGCCATCTCCGGCGCCGTCGGCACCTTCGCCAATATCGACCCGCAGGTCGAGGAATACGTGGCGCAGAAGATGGGCCTGACCGTCGAGCCCGTCTCGACGCAGGTGATCCCGCGTGACCGCCACGCGATGTATTTCGCGACGCTCGGCGTCGTCGCCTCCTGCATCGAGCGGCTGGCGATCGAGATCCGCCACCTGCAGCGGACCGAGGTCTATGAGGCGGAGGAGTATTTTTCGCCGGGCCAGAAGGGCTCCTCGGCGATGCCGCACAAGCGCAATCCGGTGCTGACCGAGAACCTCACCGGTCTTGCCCGCCTCGTCCGCGGCATGGTCACGCCAGCGCTGGAAAACGTCGCGCTCTGGCACGAGCGCGACATCTCCCATTCCTCGGTCGAACGCATGATCGGCCCGGACGCGACCGTGACGCTCGACTTCGCGCTGGCGCGGCTGACCGGCGTCGTCGACAAGCTGCTGGTCTATCCGCAGAACATGCGCAAGAACCTCGACCGGCTCGGCGGCCTGCACAATTCGCAGCGCGTGCTGCTGGCCTTGACCCAGGCCGGCGCCAGCCGCGAGGATGCCTATTCGATGGTCCAGCGCAATGCGATGCGCACTTGGGAGCACGGCGAGGACTTTCTCACCAACCTGCTCGCGGACAAGGATGTGGCAGCGAAGCTCTCCGCTTCGGAGCTGAAGGCGATGTTCGACGAGGGCTATCACTTCAAGCATGTCGACACGATCTTCCGCCGGGTGTTCGGCGAGGCGTGACGCTCTGGACTTCGGCGTCGGCAGGTCTATCTAGGCCTGATGAAATCCTCCGACGTCGATATCCTCATCGTTCCCGGCTGGTCGGGCTCCGGGCCCGACCATTGGCAGAGCCGCTGGGAGACCCGGCTCAAGACCGCGCGTCGCGTCGAGCAGGACGACTGGTACAAGCCGTCCCGCCATGTCTGGGCCGATCAGATCGTCAAGGCCGTGCGTAGTGCGACCCGCCCGGTAGTGATCGTCGCGCATTCGGCCGGCTGCAGCGCCGTCGCCTTTGCAGCCGAGCATCTGCACCCCGGTGAGGTCGCCGGTGCCTTCCTGGTCGCCCCTGCCTCCGAGAAGGCGAAGGGGGCGGTGCCCGGCATGGGGCCGGATTTCATCGCGCATCGCCGCGAGAAGCTGCCGTTCCCTTCGGTGCTGATCGCGAGTGCGACCGACCCGTACTGCACCCAGGACGAGGCGCGGGAGCTCGCGGAGGCCTGGGGCTCGGAATTCGTGGATGCCGGCGACAGCGGCCACCTCAACAGCGAGTCCGGACATGGCCCGTGGCCGGATGGCTTGCTGCGTTTCGCCGGATTCCTGAAGA
>NZ_JBIWYK010000094.1:0-8984 GCF_044752385.1 Allobosea sp. CER48
CCGTCATCGAAACCGACGTGCCCGCTCGCCTCGATCGGCTTCCCTGGTCGCGATTCCACACGCTCGTCGTCATCGCGCTCGGCATCACCTGGATTCTGGACGGCCTCGAGGTCACGCTCGCAGGCTCCGTATCCGGCGCCTTGAAGGAAAGCCCGGCCCTGCGCTTCACGAATACGGAGATCGGCCTGGCCGGCGCGGCCTATATCGCCGGCGCGGTCCTCGGAGCCGTCTTCTTCGGCTGGCTCACGGATCGGCTCGGCCGCAAGAAGCTCTTCACGATCACGGTGCTGGTTTATCTTTCCGCAACCGCGGCGACCGCCTTCTCCTGGAACGTCTGGAGCTTCATCGTCTTCCGCTTCCTGACCGGCATGGGCATAGGCGGCGAATACACCGCGATCAATTCCACGATTCAAGAACTGATCCCCGCACGCGTCCGCGGCTGGACGGACCTCGTCATCAACGGCTCGTTCTGGGTGGGAGCCGCCCTGGGCGCACTCGGCGCCATCATTCTGCTCGACCCGGCCTGGATCAATCCGGAATATGGCTGGCGCCTGGCCTTCTTCATCGGCGCCGCGCTCGGTCTCATCATTCTGTTCCTGCGGCAATGGATTCCCGAAAGCCCGCGCTGGCTGATCAGCCATGGCCAGCCGGAGCGCGCTGCGGCGATCGTCGCCGACATCGAACGCCGCGCCGGCTTCGTTGCTCCTGCGGGCGAAACCCTCGTTCCGACCCGCCTGCGCCCGCGCGCGGCGACCCCGCTCGGCGAAGTCTTCCACGCGCTTTTCGTCGTCCATCGCGAACGCGCGCTGGTAGGGCTCTCGCTGATGCTGTCCCAGGCGTTTTTCTACAACGCGATCTTCTTCACCTACGCGCTGATCCTCACCGATTTCTACAAGGTCCCATCCCAGGATATCGGCTGGTTCATCCTGCCCTTCGCCGCCGGCAACTTTCTCGGCCCTCTGCTGATCGGGCGCCTGTTCGACACGATCGGCCGGCGGGTGATGATCGCGGCGACCTATGCGCTCTCGGGGCTGCTGCTGACCGGAACGGGCTATCTATTCTGGAAGGACTGGCTCACGGCTTCGCAGCTCACCCTGTGCTGGAGCGTCGTATTCTTCTTCGCCTCCGCCGCTGCGAGCTCGGCCTACCTGACGGTTTCCGAGACTTTCCCCGTCGAAATGCGCGCGCTCGCCATCGCGGTCTTCTATGCGATCGGCACCGGTGCAGGGGGGATCGCGGGCCCGTGGCTCTTCGGCATCCTGATCGACACCGGCTCCCGCGGCAGCGTCTTCGCTGGCTACCTTCTGGGTGCGGCGTTGATGCTGGCTGCGGCCGTGATCGCGGCCCGCTTCGCCATCCGCGCCGAGCGCCGGCCGCTCGAGAGTGTCGCCCGGCCGCTCAATGCCGTGGACTGAGCGCGCGTGTCGTAACCATAGGTCAGGAAATCGAACCGGACGGAACCAAACGTCCTTCGAATGCATTATTATCTCGCTGCATTCCGGCTCTAGGAATGCAGTGAGAGATGTGGCGACAGCCTGGAGGTCGTTGTGGACAGACGCTCATTCCTGATGACGCTGGTTGGCGGTTTCGCCGCTGCCGGCATGGGCGGCATCGCCGTCGCCGAAGCGGCCCCGCCAAAGCTTGTTCCGAAGCCCGAAGCAGAGCCCGCGAAGGGCGACGAGGCGTTGCCGGCCGACACGAAGGAGGCGCTGGACCAGACCGACGCCGAATTCAGCCAGTACTATTACTATCGCAGGCCGCGTTACGGCTATTACCGCCGCCCCTACTACCGGCCCTATTATCGCCCGCGGTATTATGCCCGACCGCGCTATTACTACCGTCCGCGATACTATCGCCGGCGCTACTGGTAAGACCTCGGCGGGTCAGGCGGCGCTGATGCGCGTCTGACCCGGCTCCGCGACCGCGATTCCCGCCGCGGTGTACTCACCCAGCTTGTTGCGCAGAGTCCGGATCGAGATCCCGAGGATCTTGGCCGCATGGGTGCGGTTTCCGAGGCAGTGGTCGAGCGTATCGAGGATGAGTTCGCGCTCGACATCCGCGACGGTGTTTCCGACCAGCGAGCGCGTCAGTGCCTCCGCCGTCTGGGCGGCGCGGGCAGCGGGATCGCGAGACGGAGCCGGAGAGAGGGCCTCGCCCTCCGGCGTCAGCACGGCGGTGGGGGCAATCTCCGGGCCGCTCGCCAGCAGGACGGCCCGGTGCATCGTGTTTTCGAGTTCGCGGACATTGCCCCGCCAGGCATTGCCGAGGAGCAGCTTGCGCGCTTCCGCCGCGATAGGCCTGAGCGGCAGGCCGTTCAGGTCGGCGTATTTCTTCACGAAATGATCGGCCAGCGCCAGAATGTCTCCCGGCCGTTCGCGCAGCGGCGGCAGGCGCAGATGCACGACATTGAGGCGGTAGAGCAGGTCCTCGCGGAAGGAGCCCTCGCGCACGGCCTCGGCCAGGTTGCGGTTCGAGGTCGCGATGATCCGGATGTCGACCTTGACCGGATGCGTGCCGCCGACGCGATCGATCATCCGCTCCTGCAGCGCGCGCAGCAGCTTGGCTTGCAGGCGCACATCCATCTCCGAGATCTCGTCGAGCAGGAGCGTGCCGCCATTAGCCTCCTCGAACTTGCCGATGCGGCGCGCGATGGCGCCGGTGAAGGCGCCCTTCTCATGGCCGAAGAGCTCGGATTCCAGCAGATTGTCGGGAATGGCCGCGCAGTTCACCGCCACGAAGGGCCGGTCCTTGCGCGCCGATTTCTGATGAAGATGCCGGGCGATAACCTCCTTGCCGGTACCGCTCTCGCCGGTGACCAGGACCGGTGCCTCCGAGCGCGCGATCTGCGACGCGAGCTGCACGACGCGCTCCATCGCCGGATCGCGCCAGATGAGGCTGGATTGATCCGCCGCGACCGCCTCGAGCACCGCTGCGATCAGCTCCGGATCCGGCGGCAGCGGCACGTATTCCCTCGCGCCGGCCTGGATCGCGGCGACGGCGGCGCGTGCATCGGTCGAGGTGCCGCACGCGACGATCGGCGTGCGAATGCGCTCCGCCTCCAGCGCGGCCACATAAGCCGCGATCGGCTGCGCGACATCGACCATGAGCAGGTCGGCGCCCTTGGAGCGAAGCACCGCAAGGGTCTGCTCCAGGCCCTCGGTATGGGTGACCGCCGCTCCATGCGACATCGCGATCTTGGCCGCGGCTATGATCTGTCCCTTGAGACCGCCGGCGATGATGAGGCGCATGGCTCAGGTCCTTCTGCTTGCAATTCGCTGCGGCGAACCGGCCATCACCGGTCCGCCTTGATGATCTCGGTCATCGTCACGCCCAGCCGGTCCTCGACGACGACGACTTCGCCGCGTGCCACCAGCCGCTCGTTGACGAAGATGTCGATGGCCTCGCCGACGCGCCGGTCGAGCTCCAGCACCGCGCCCGGCACGATCTGAAGCAGGTCGCCGACCGCGACCTTCGAGGAACCGAGGACGGCCGAAACCGTGACCGGCACGTCGAAGACCTGCTCAAGATCCTCGGCTGTCTTGACCGGCACCGGGCCGGAATGTGCGACCGAGGTCTGGTTCTGGTCGAAGGACAGGTCGGCCTGGTTCAGCGGCGGCAGGTTGAGGTCGTTCTCCTGGCTCATGGCTCAGACTTTCATTGTTCGGCCTGGCCGTGACCGAACACGCGTGCAACCGCCTGCTCGATCAGGGCCGTAAGCTGCTGGCTGTCGAGGACGAAGCCGCCCTCCGCCCACTCGATGCGCCCGTCGCCGGGCATGATGTCGGCTTGCCCGAGCACCATCAGCTTCCCCGCGAAGCCGTGCTCGGCCGCCAGTTTGCGGACCAGATCCTCCGCCGGCTCGACCACGGCCTCGTTGACCCGCAGCACGAGGTGCGGCGCGGTCCGGGCATGGCTCAGGCACTCGCGCACCGCTCCAGCCAGCGAAGCCAGCGGCTTCTCCGCCAGCGCGGCTCCGGCCAGGGCTTGCGCCGCCGTGAGCGCGACATGAGCCGCCTGCTCCTCGATCGCAGCCGCCCGCGCCGCCTCCTGGACGAGAAGGCGCTCGGCCGAGCGCGCGAGCTGGGCGGTCATGCCGGCGAGCTGTGTCTGCGCTTCACGGTGCGCCTGCTCCTGGCCGGCGCGAAAACCCTCCGCCCGGGCCGCGGCAAGATCGGCCTCGCCGGCAGCCTTGCGGCTGCCTTCGCGGAAATCCGAGCCGAACATGAATTTCGTGGCGGCTGCCATCTCAGTACACCAGCTCGTCTTCTGAATTGCCCTTGGACAGGACGATCTCGCCCTTCTCCGCGAGGTCCTTCGTCATCTGGACGAGCTTGGTCTGGGCCTCGTCGACCTCCTTCAGGCGCAGCGGCCCCAGCCCCTCCATATCGTCGCGCATGTTCTTGGCTGCACGCTGCGACATCGCGCTGAAGAAGAAGTCGCGCATCGACTGGCTCGCCCCCTTGAGCGCCCGCGCCAGCGTGTCCTTGTCGGCCTGGCTGACCAGCGTCTGCAACCCGGCCGGATCGAGCTTGCCGAGATCCTCGAAGGTGAACATCAGCGCCCGGATGCGCTCGGCCGCTTCCTGGTTCGAGGCATCGAGCGCCGAGAGGAAACGGATCTCGGTCTGCCGGTCGAAACCGTTGAAGATCTCCGCCATCATCTCGTGCGGATCGCGCCGGCGGGTCTGGGTCAGGGTCGAGACGAACTCCGTGCGCAGCGTGTTCTCGATGTGATCGAGCGCCTCCTTCTGCACCGACTCCAGGCGCAGCATCCGCCCCACGACCTCGATCGAGATTTCGTTGGGCAGGTTGCGCAGCACATTGGCCGAATGGTCCGGCCGAATCTTCGAGAGGATCACGGCGATGGTCTGCGGGTATTCGTTCTTGAGGAAATTCGCGAGCACCACCGCATCGATGTTGCCGAGCTTCTGCCACATGTTGCGGCCGGCCGGCCCGCGGATCTCCTCCATGATCAGCGCGACCTGATCGCTCGGCAGGATCTTCTCGAGCAGGGAGATCGTGCGGTCGAACGAGCCGGTCACCGCGCCGGCGCTGGAGAGCTTGCCGACGAAGTCCAGCATCAGCCGCTCGACCTCATCCGCCTCGACCGTGCCGAGTTCGGCCATGGCGCGGGTGATGATGCGGATTTCGTCGTCGTCGAATTCCTTCCAGATCGTGCGGCCGAAATCCTCTCCGAGCACGAGCAGGATCACGGCGGCACGCTGCGGCCCGGTCATCTCGGCGGCGGTCATCACGCCGAGGCCGTTGCCCTCGAGACCGTTCTGGAGAGCCGTGCTGCGCGTGGCGAGGGAGCGGTTTTCGTCCATGGTTCAGCGGCCCGTCACGCCGGAGCCTTCTCGTGGATCCAGCTGCGCAGCACCGCGACCGAATCGGCCGGATTCTGCGCCACCATCGCCCCGATCTTCTCCACCGACTGCGCCTTGAGCTGGCCCTTGATCTGGGCGATCGCAAGCATCCGCTCCGACGGCGCCTCGACTTCGGCCAGAACCTCTCCGTCCGGGCCGATCGTCGCCACTGCCCGCCCGGGGCCACCGGCCGGGTCGCCCGTCGCCGCGTCGGGGCCGGCCAGGGCAGCGCCGTTGCGCATGAAGGACGGGATCGCGCGGACATTGCTGTTGTCGGAGGCCAGGACCTGCTTCAGCAGCGGCCTCACCACGGTCATCAGCACGATCAGCGTCAGCAGCGAAATCACGCCGAGCTCGGCGAAGCGGACGAGATCCTCCTTGGTGAAGGCGAGCAGCTGCTGCATCAGCGTCTGCTCGGTCAGGTCGCTCGGCGCCGGCGGCGCCTCGGCGAAGCGCAGGTTCACGACTTCGACCTTGTCGCCACGTCCCTGGTCGAAGCCGACGGCGGTCCGAACCAGCTCGCCGATCCGGTCGAGTTCTTCGGCGTTGCGCGGCTGGTAGGCGAGTTCGCCCCCGTTGCCGCGGCTGTAGTTTCCGTCGACGAGGACCGCGACCGACAGCTTCTTGATGCGGCCGCCCTCGAGCACCTCGGTACGCGTGGTCCGCGAGATCTCGTAGTTCGCGACCTCCTCGTTCTTCTGGGAGTTCTCGCGCTGGTTCTGCTGCGTGCCCTGCGTCTGCTGGGCGCCCGGCAGCTCGTTGCCGACCGTGACCGCGCCGTTGCCCCCCTCGGTGGTCGTCGAAGCCTCGGTGCGGTTCTGGCTGGAGCGCAGGACGCGGCTCTCCGGATCGAAGCTCTCCGAACGGCTCTCGACCCGGTTGGTATCGAGAGCCGCCGAGACCTGCACCCGCGCCCGGCCATAGCCGACGACGCTGGCGACGATATCCTCGACCTGCGACTTGATGCGCTTCTCGATCGCGGTCTGGCGCTCCTCGATGCCGAGGCCGATCAGGCCCTGGTCGCTCTGGGCGCCGTCCGCCAGCAGGCGGCCGCGCTCGTCGACGATCGAGACCCGCTCCGGCTTCAGCCCGTCGACCGCCGAGGCGACGAGATGACGGACGGCCCGGACCTGCGCGGCGTCGAGGTCGCCGGCAAGCTTGAGCGCGATCGAGGCACGCGGCGGCTCGCGGTCGCGCTCGAACAGGCGACGTTCCGGGATGACGAGGTGCACGCGGGCCGACTGGACCCGGCCGATCGAGCGGATCGAACGCGAGAGTTCGCCCTCGAGCGCACGCAGATGGTTGATGTTCTGGACGAAGCTCGTCGAGGAGAAGGCGTCGCCCTTGTCGAAGATCTCGTAGCCGACGCCGCCGCCGGCCGGGATGCCCTTGCTGGCGAGGTCGAGCCGGAGGCGAGGCACATCGGCCTTCGGCACGAGGACCGTCTGGCCGTCACCCCGCAGCTCGTATTTGATGCCGCGCGTGTCGAGATCCTTGAGGATCGCGCTGACATCCTGGCTGGAGAGTTCGGTGAACAGCACGCTCATCGCCGGCTGGGACATCTTCAGCATGACGAAGCCGAAGAAGCCCACGAGCGCCAGCGTCACCGCCAGCATGGCTGCCAGCCGCGCGGCGCCGAATTTGGCAAACTGCTCGATCAGGCCGTTCACGCCGCCATCCGTCCCACAGAATCGCTGGGGCGGAGCACCTGCCCGACCCACTAGGCAAGTTTTTCCCAGTGCATGGTTAGCGGTCGGTTAATTTTCCGGGACGAGCTGTTAACTTTCCCCGCTGCGACAGCTGCAAAGCCGAAAGGCGCCGGCCCTTTCGGAGCGACGCCTTTCGAAAAAGATCTTGAATATCGGGATCTTACTGGCGGTAGTGCTGGATCCGGGTCGTCCGCAGCCCGGCGAGGCCGTGCTGGTCGATCGACATCTGCCAGCTCAGGAACTCATCGACGGTCAGGGTATAGCGCTGGCACGCTTCCTCCAGGCTGAGCAGGCCACCGCGCACTGCGGCCACCACCTCTGCCTTCCGCCGGATGACCCAGCGCCTTGTATTCATCGGCGGGAGGTCCGCGATCGTCAGCGGACTTCCGTCCGGTCCGATCACGTACTTCACCCGCGGTCGCAATGGCTCGGTCATGATACACTCACACAACTCAACAGAGCTACTGAGGGCAGCTTAGGCCGGCGGCTTTTAAAAATTGGCTAAGATGATCGCTCGCATGCCCTTGACTGATTCGCGGGCGCTCATTCGCTGCGGACCACGCTCTTGACCTTGTCGATCGGAACGCTGATCGAGCCGATCTTGAGCATCGGGATCGAGGAGGTGAAGTCGACGCCGTCCACGATGCCGCTGATCTGCGTCTTCGCCGTCACGGTCTCCCCGGCCGCGTTCTTGGCATCGATGGTGATCGTGTACTCCCCGTCCGGCGCCTTCGAGCCGAGCGAGGTGCTTCCATCCCAGCTATAGGTCTGGTCGCCGGCCACGAGTGTTCTCGTCGCGGTCTGGACGACATTGCCCTTCGAATCCTTGATCGTGACGGTGGCCGTGCCCGCCGAAGGCATGTTGACCTTCCACTCGGCCTTGCCGTCGATCAGGCGGGTTGTCGCGCCATCCGCCGTGATCCGCGCGCCGATGAAGCCGACCGCATTCGTCGCAGTCCCGGCCGCGTTCAGGCTGAGCAGCGAACTCAACGTCTCATTGGTCTTGAGCTGCTGCTCGACACCGGCGAACTGCACGAGCTGGGCGGTGAACTGGTTGGTATCGAGCGGATCGAGCGGCGACTGGTTCTTGAGCTGCGTCGTCAGCAGCAGCAGGAACTGGTCGAAATTGTTGGCGATCCCCGTGGTGCCGCCGGAAACCGTCGTGTTGCTGGTGGATGAGCTGGAGGTGCTGCTACCAGTCCCTGAAACCGCCATGGCGCTTGTCCTTGCTCAGATGCTGAGATCGACGCCGCCGAGCCGCACGAGGCGGCGCTGCGGGATCGGGTCGGTGGAAAGATTGGCGTCGTCGGTCCGCTCGGGGCCCTGCGGCACACGCGGACGCTGCGGCGCCTCGTCGTGCTGGCGGTTCTGGCGGAAGGACTGATCGGAAGGGTCGCGCAGGCTGATATCGACGCCGCCATCGGACGGCTTCAGCCCCGCCTGCTCGAAGGCGCGCTCCAGCGTGCGGGCATCGCGCTGCAGGAGGTGCAGGGTCTCGACGCGATCCACCACGAGCCGCGCGCTGACCTCGCCCTTGTCGGAAATCGACAGATTGACGTCGACCCGGCCGAGTTCGTCCGGGTCGAGGCGGATGTCGAACTGCTTCGAGCCTGCCATCGCCCTGAGGCCGATCTCGATCGGCACGACATGGATCGGCGTCGGCTGGCCGGCGCCTTGTGGCTGCGGCGTTGCGGCGGGAGCGGCGGCGAGGCCGGGGTCGAACGGCTGGACGAGGCGGTCATGCCCCGGCTTGCCCGCAGCCTGATGCATCATGGCCGACAGATCGAGTGGCCCGAGCGCTTGCTGCAGGCTGTCGAGCAGTTTCGGGTCGGCGGCGGCCGGCGCGGCCACCGTCGCACCTTCCGCCTTCGCGTTAGCGCCGATCGGTGATGTCTCGTCCGCACTCGATG
>NZ_JBIWYK010000095.1:0-2500 GCF_044752385.1 Allobosea sp. CER48
ACCAGCCATTACCAGCCGGTCGCTCCGAACGGGTGATCAGTCGACCACGCGCACCGCGCCCTTGGCGGCGCTGGTCGTCGTCGCGGCATAGGCCTTGAGCGCGGTCGAGACCTTGCGCTTGCGCGGCGCGGCCGGCTTCCAGGCGTCCTTGCCCTTCGCTTCCATCGCGGCGCGCCTGCGCGCCAGCTCCTCGTCGGAAACCTGCAACGAGATGCTGCGGTTGGGGATGTCGATCGCGATGACGTCGCCGCTCTCGACGAGGCCGATCGCGCCGCCTTCAGCCGCTTCCGGCGAGACATGGCCGATGGAGAGGCCGGACGAACCACCCGAGAAGCGGCCGTCGGTGATGAGTGCGCAGGCCTTTCCAAGGCCCTTCGACTTCAGGTAGCTCGTCGGATAGAGCATCTCCTGCATACCCGGGCCGCCGCGCGGACCTTCGTAGCGGATCAGCACGATGTCGCCCGGCGTGACCTTGCGGTTGAGGATGCCATCGACCGCCGCGTCCTGGCTTTCGAAGATCACGGCGGCACCGGAGAACTTCAGGATCGAGGCGTCGACGCCTGCCGTCTTCACGATGCAGCCGTCAAGCGCGATGTTCCCGAACAGCACGGCGAGGCCGCCATCCTTGGAATAGGCGTGCTCGGCCTTGCGGATCACGCCCTTCTCGCGGTCGAGGTCGAGTTCGGCGAAGCGCCTGTCCTGGCTGAAGGCAGTCTGCGTCGGCACGCCGCCCGGTGCGGCACTGTAGAAGGAGCGCACCGCTTCGCTCTGTGTCTGGGTGATGTCCCAGCGCGCCAGCGCGTCCGCCATCGTGGTGCTGTGAACCGTCGGCAGCGAGGTGTCGATCAGGCCCGCGCGGTCCAGTTCGCCGAGGATCGCCATGATGCCGCCGGCGCGGTGCACATCTTCCATATGCACATCGGCGACGGCCGGCGCGACCTTGCAGAGCACCGGCACGCGCCGGGACAGCCGGTCGATATCGGCCATGGTGAAGTCGATCTCGGCCTCGTGGGCGGCGGCCAGCAGGTGGAGCACGGTGTTGGTCGAGCCGCCCATGGCGATGTCCAGCGTCATCGCGTTCTCGAACGCCTTGAACGAACCGACATTGCGCGGCAGCACGCTCTCGTCGTTCTGGTCGTAGTAGCGGCGGGCGATATCGACGATCAGATGGCCGGCCTCGACGAAGAGGCGCTTGCGGTCGGCATGGGTGGCCAGCGTCGAGCCGTTGCCGGGCAGGGCGAGGCCGAGCGCCTCTGTCAGGCAGTTCATCGAATTGGCGGTGAACATGCCCGAGCAGGAGCCGCAGGTCGGGCAGGCCGAGCGCTCGATCACATCGACCTGCTCGTCGGTATACTTGTCGTCGGCGGCCGCGATCATCGCATCGACGAGGTCGACCTTCTTCAGCACGCCCTCGGCGATGTACTTGCCGGCCTCCATCGGGCCACCCGACACGAAGACGGTCGGGATGTTCAGGCGCATCGCCGCCATCAGCATGCCGGGCGTGATCTTGTCGCAGTTGGAGATGCAGACCATCGCGTCGGCGCAATGGGCATTGACCATGTACTCGACGCTGTCTGCGATCAGCTCGCGCGAGGGCAGGCTGTAGAGCATGCCGTCATGCCCCATCGCGATGCCATCATCGACGGCGATCGTGTTGAACTCCTTGGCGACGCCGCCGGCCTTCTCGATCTCGCGAGCGACGAGCTGGCCGAGATCCTGGAGATGGACATGGCCCGGCACGAACTGGGTGAAGGAGTTGACCACCGCGATGATCGGCTTGCCGAAATCGCCATCCTTCATGCCGGTGGCGCGCCACAAGCCGCGGGCGCCGGCCATGTTGCGGCCATGGGTGGAGGTTGCGGATCTCAGCCTGGGCATCTCATGCGTCTCCGGTCTCGGGCTCCTGATGTCCCGTTGGGCGGCAAGCTATCGTCGCCGCGCCCTGCGACAAAATTGAATTCTTCGATTTCCATGATCGGCGCCGCGCATGGCGGCCAGCGGCCCTGCCTACAGGACAGATGGTTTCCGAATTGGCATAACGAGACCCGCTGGAACGCTAAGAGGCGAGGGGCGCCGCCCATGCTGCGCAATATCGACGTAGATCTGCTGCGCAGTTTCGTCACCATCGCGGAGCTTCGCAGCTTCACGCGCGCGGCGGCGGCGCTGTTCCGCAGCCAGTCGACGGTGAGCACGCAGATCCGGCGCCTGGAGGAACTGGCCGGGCAGACGCTGTTGCAGCGCTCGCCGCACGAGGTCCTGCTCACGCGCGCGGGCGAACAGTTCCTCGGCTATGCCCGCCGCATCGTGGCCCTGCATGACGAGGCGCTCGACGTCATCAATGCGCAGAGCGTCAGCGGCCGCGTCAGGCTCGCCGTGATGGATGACTACGCGACGATCGTTCTGCCGGAGACGCTGGCGCGCTTTGCACGATCCCATCCCGAGGTCGAGCTCGAGGTCACCACCGGATTCACCCGTGACCTGTTGAACAGTCTCGGCGAGG
>NZ_JBIWYK010000096.1:0-8940 GCF_044752385.1 Allobosea sp. CER48
GTCCAGGTCCGCGAGCAGTCGCGCCGTGCGCTCGCCGCGATTGGGAAAGTCGAGCGTGAGCGTTGCTCCGGGCATGGGGAAGGACATCAGGCCCGGTGAAGGCTTGCTGCCGAAGAGCTTCAGTACGGTCAGGAAAGAGGACTCGCCGGCGGACAGCGTCCGACGCAGCATTTCGCCGACGGCTTCGCGCGCCTGGGCCATCGGGACGACGCATTGGAACTGCCGCAGGCCCTTCGGCCCATAGGCGCGATTCCAGTCGTTGACGCGGTCGAGCGGATAGAAGAACGGACGGTAGGGCACGCGCTGCGTGGCGCCATTGCGCGGCTGACCGTTGCGGTAGAGCCAGTTGAAGACGCGCAACGTCATTCGGTTGATCAGTGGAAAGGGAGGCGTCAGCGGGAAGGGCAGGCTACGCGTCCCGCGCGGCGGAGGTTCGCCGGACGCCGGGGCGTGATTGGCTCGGAAGAAGATGCCGCGCCCGAAATGGCGGCCGTCGGCGAGTGAATCGATCCAGGCGACCGTGTAGTCATGGGTCGCGTCGGATTCGGCTGCGATCTCGAAAAACCGGGGGAGGCCGTCGAAATGCAGCACCTCCTGCTCCATTTCAGGTGACGCGATCGGCATCAGCTGCAGGGTCACCTGCGTCACCAGCCCGGTCAGGCCGAAGCCGCCGATCGTCGCGGCGAAAAGATCGGGATTGAGATCGGGCGCGCAGATCAGGCGCTGGCCGTCGGAGCGGACGAGTTCCAGGGCGCGGACATGGTTGCCGAACGTGCCGGCGCGGTGGTGATTCTTGCCGTGGACGTCGTTGGCGAGGGCGCCGCCGATGGTGACGAAACTGGTGCCCGGCGTGACCGGCGGGAACCAGCCGGCGGGCACCGTGAACTCCAGCAACCGGTCGAGCATCAGCCCCGCCCCGCAGGTCAGAAGGCCGGTCTCGCGGTCGAAGAAGAAGATGTCGTCGAGCCCGCGCGTGTCAATCAAGGCGCCGCCATCATTCAGGCAGGAATCGCCGTAGGAACGTCCGTTGCCATAGGCGAGCGCGGGGCCACGATGGCGGTGCGGAGCGTCGAGCCAGCTGCGGGCATCGACGATCTCGCTGCCGCGGGCTGCAATCCCGCCCCAGGACCGATAGCTGGAAAGTGCTGCGGTCACGGCAGGACCGTAGCCGCGATCAGGATCGCTACCACCAGTAGACCCATGACCTGGCTGCGCCAGTCCCGAATCATGAAGACGAGCGGATCGTCGGGCATCTGGCCGCGGCGCGCCAGGAACCAGATCCGGGCCATCTGGTAGAGGATGATCGGGCAGATCAGCCAGATCAGCTCGGGATGGCGATAGAGCTGCTTCACATTGGCGCTGTCGACGTAGAGCGCCATGATGAGCGCGCAGGTGCAGCCGGAGGCCATGCCGAGCTGCGAGAGAGCCTCGATGTCTTCGGCATGGTAGCCGCGCCCGGCGCTTTTCAACCCCGATTGATCCTGGGTGAGCCTCAGTTCGGCATAGCGCTTCACCAGCGCAAGGCTGAGAAAGAGGAACATCGAGAAGGCGAGCAGCCAGGAGGAGACGGGGATGGCGGCCGCGGCGTTGCCGGCGAGGATCCGCAGCGTGTGCATGGCGGCCAGCCCGAGCACGTCGACGAGCAGCTTGCGCTTCAGGAAAAGCAGATAGGCGATGGCGAGGAACAGGTAGGCCAGCAGCGATAGCAGGAAGATCTTCGGCTGCGGCACCAGCGCGACCGTGGAAAAGGCGACGACGAGCAGCACCGGGACGGCGGCGCAGGCCTGCCGTTTTGTGATCTCGCCGGCGGCGAGCGGACGCTTGCACTTGGTCGGATGGCGACGGTCCGCCTCGACATCGTTGATATCGTTGAGAAGATAGATGGCGGAAGCGATCAGGCTGAAGGCGATGAAGGCGATCAGCCCATGCCAGAGGGCTTGCGGATCGAAGACGTCATGGTTCAGCAGGATCGGGATGAAGACCAGGCCGTTCTTGAGCCAGTGATGCGGCCGCATCGCCCTGATCATTGCGCCCAAAGACATGTTGCGGCCTGTCGCTCCTGCGGCACGCGCCGGCCCATCTGCGCGGCGGCCGGTGCATGCCGGCGCCGCGTTATTGGCGGGGAAGTCCTAAACTGACGTGCCAATGGCGTCGAAACCGGCAATGATTTCAACGCCATGCTTAATATTCGGCTTCTGCCCCCGGCGAACCCCGGGAGAAGGGCCTGCAGGCTCGCGCGTCGCCGGCGCTCAAACCTTGGCGGCGCTGGCCGCGGCATCGATATTGGCGACGAGCTCGGCATCGAGCCCGAGCGAGCCGGCAAGGCCAGCCAGGAAGTCCTTCTCGGGTGCGGTGTCCGGGTTGATGGCGATGCGTGCCGCCGTATAGATCTGGGTGGCAAGCTCCGGGCTTTCCGCTGCCTCGACGAGTTCGTCGATCGTGGCCGGCTTGGCGAATTCCTGCGCCAGCCAGGCATGCGCTTCCTGGTCGAGATTGGCTTCCTTGAGCCCGCCGAGAATGGCGTCGCGCTCTTCGTCGTCGATATGGCCGTCGGCCGCTGCCGCCGCGATCATGGCGCGGATGAAGAGAAGGGCGGTCGCCTCGGTCGCAGCCTGCGGTTCGAAGCCGGTACCTGCCGGGGCCGGCAGCACCGCCTGCTGGCGGCTGTCGAGCAGCGGCTTGCCCGCCTGGTAGTTCTGGTAGGCCTTGTAGGCGAGGCCGCCGATCAGGGCGAGACCGCCCAGCTTTGCCGCCGAGCCTGCCACGGAACGGCCTGCCTTCGTACCGAAGACGAGCGCGCCGAGGCCGCCGAGGACGGCTGTGGCCAGGGCTGGGTTGCTGTTGAACAGGCCCTTCGCCTGCTCGATCAGCTGATCGGGGGTCTTGCCGCCGGTCACCCGGCCCAGCGCCTCGTTCGCGCCCTGCTGGACCCCGGTCTGCCGCGCGGCGTCGCCGACGCCCTGGCCCGCCTGGGTCAGGATCTGCCCGGCAAGGCCACCCAGGCCGCCCGAGCGCTGCACCTGTTCCGCCAAGCCCCCGAGCATGCCGCCGAGGCTTCCCTGCTGACCCGCCTGTGCGCCTGCCTGGCTGCCGGCGCTGATCAGGGCATCAAGCAGCGATTTGGCGTTGAACATCGACGTTCTCCTGTGCTGGCCGCGCCGTCGGGCGGTGCGGCCGGGGTCGATCAGCCGCATCGAAGCGGCATGACGAAGCCGCAGTTTGCACAAGCGCCGCGCTATGTCATCGGCAGGGGAAGCAGGCCGGGCTCCTTCAGCGTCTCGAGCGCGATCTCGGAGCGGACGCGTGCGACGCTTTCGTGCGGCATCAGAATTTCGTTGACGAGCTGGGCGAGCGCCTTGAGGTCTCCCACGGCCACCTTCAGCAGGTAATCGGCTTCGCCGGTGAGCGCGTGGGCCTCCAGGATCGTCGGGGTCAGGCGGACGAGATCGCGGAAGCGCCGGGCATTGTCGCGCGAATGGGTGTCGAGCGCGACATGGATGAAGACGATGACGCCGAGCCCGACCGCCGCCGGTTCCAGCGCGGCGCGATAGCCGCGGATCACACCGTCAAGCTCGAGGCGCTGGCGGCGGCGCGAGATCTGGCTCGCGGAGAGGCCGATATGCTCGGCGAGGGCGGCATTGGTCAGCGAAGCGTCGCGCTGAAGGGCATCGAGCAGCCGCCAGTCCAACGTGTCGAGCGTGGTCATCTCGTGCACCTCACTCATCCAGAGCGCATGGATGGTGCATCATTTTCGAAGCTGCGTACAGATTTGCACGCCCCTTGCCCCTGCTCTGCGCGACGATGTGGCGATCAACAGAACAGGAGGAACGCCATGGGTCCATTTCCGCACGATGCCGCGCCGCCGGAAATCTCCGCCGCGAACCCGATGGGCACGGACGGTTTCGAGTTCGTCGAGTTCGCCCATCCCGAGCCGGAGAAGCTGGGCGCGTTGTTCGAGACGATGGGCTTCCGGCCGGTGGCCCGTCACCGATCCAAGCAGGTGACACTCTATCGCCAGGGCGACGTCAATTTCGTCGTCAATGCCGAGCCGGATTCGTTCGCCCAGGCCTTTGCGGCCGAGCACGGCCCCTGCGCCTGTGCGATGGCTTTTCGCGTCGTCGATGCCAGGCAGGCTTTCGAGCGTGCGGTCTCGCTCGGTGCCGAGCCCTATGAAAGCGCGATCGGCCCCGGAGAACTCGCGATCCCCGCAGTACGCGGCATCGGCGGCTCGCTGCTCTATTTCGTCGATCGCTATGGCGAGAAGGGCTCGATCTGGGATGTCGACTTCCAATGGATCGGCGATCGCGATCCGCATCCCGAGCAGGCCGGTCTCTATTATCTCGACCACCTCACCCACAACGTGATGCGCGGGCGCATGGACCATTGGGCCGACTGGTACGGCAAGCTTTTCAACTTCCGCGAGATCCGCTTCTTCAATATCGAGGGCAAGCTGACGGGCCTGATATCGCGGGCGCTGACCTCGCCCTGCGGCAAGATCCGCATCCCGATCAACGAGTCGCTCGACGACAAGAGCCAGATCGAGGAATACCTGCGCCAGTACAAGGGCGAAGGCATCCAGCATGTGGCGATGGGCTCGCGCGACATCTATGCCAGCGTCGAGCAACTGCGTCGCAACGGCCTGCCGTTCATGCCGTCGCCGCCCGCGACCTATTACGAGAAGATCGATGCGCGCGTCCCGAACCACGGCGAGCCGGTCGACCGACTGAAGGCCAACGGCATCCTGATCGACGGGGAGGGGGCAGTGGCACTCGGCGAGAAGGCCGGCAGGATGAGCAAGGTCCTGCTGCAGATCTTCTCGGGCACCGTGCTCGGTCCGATCTTCTTCGAGTTCATCGAGCGCAAGGGGGATGACGGCTTCGGCGAGGGCAATTTCCGCGCCCTGTTCGAGTCGATCGAGGAAGACCAGATCCGGCGCGGCGTGCTGAAGCCGGCGGACGCGGCATAGTCCGCGGCGCCGCGAGGGCTGGTTTCGAGGGCGGTCCTACGGCGTGAGCCGGCGCATCAGCAGTGGCGCACCGACCGGAGGGTCCTTGCGCCACTGGCCATTCTCGAAGACCAGATCCGTGCCGTGGCCGCGGCGGGCCACGAGCGTGAGCCTGCCGCCGGCATAGCGCCAGCCCGTCGGGTCGAAAATGGTGAGCCCGGTGTCCTGACAGCTGCCTTCGAAGGCGGCGGTGCCCGGGCCGCTCGCAGGTGGCGGCGACAGCACGAGGCGGCAGGCCTCCCGGTTCTGCTGCCGCATGAGGACGTAGCGCCCCGGGAGCGTCTCGGGGGCGGGAGCCTTCGCGGGGTCGACCACTGTCGGTCGTTGGGCCGCGGTCAATCCCGCGGAGGCGTTGGAAGGCGCGGTCATCGCCACGCGCGGGTGGTCCTTCGAGACCAGCCGGTAGGCCTTGCCATCGCTGCCCTTGCCGTCGAGCCCGGTCTCCGGCGAACCCTTCTGGAAGCCGACCACTTCCTTGCCGCTGGCGTCGAGCAGTTGCGGCTGTCCGTTCGCGGCGACCGTCCATCCCGTCGCCATGTCGATGACCGGCAGGGCGCGACGGCAGGTGGCGGGGAAGCGGAGCTGGCGGACGTTGCCGGCGGCATCGGCACCGAGGGTCACGGTGCAGCTGCGTGCCGCGCCCACCAGTTCCAGGTCCCAGGCGCCCAGCCAGCGGCGGATGGCCTCCGGAGCCTTGTCGGCGCCGCGTGGCAGCGGCGCCGTCTGGGCGGCGGCCGGCAGGCCGCCGGCGCCGAACAGGAGAAGCGGCAGTAGCCGGCGAATCAGGCCTTTTTCCATGGGGTCTCCGACACGGGCGTCAGCGGGCCCTTGCCATCGAACCATGAAACCATGTTGTCGACCAGAAGCTGGCCCATCGCCTCGCGGGTGTGGACCGAGGCCGAGCCGACATGCGGCAGCAGCACGGCGTGCTCGATCGCGATCAGCTCGGCCGGCACGCGCGGCTCGTCCTCGAAGACGTCGAGGCCGGCGGAAAGGATGGTCTTGTCCTGCAGCGCCTTGATCAGGGCCTGCTCGTCGATGACCGTGCCGCGGCCGACATTGATGACGATGCCGTTCGGCCCCAGCGCCTTCAGCACCTCGGCGTTGATGATGTGATGCGTCGAAGCCCCGCCCGGCGCGACGGAGATCAGGGTGTCGACATCGGCGGCCATGTCGACCAGCGACGGATAGTAGCGATAGGCCACGTCCTCCTGGCGCGAACGGCCGTGATAGACCACCGGCAGCCCGAAGGCCTCGATGCGATGCGCCACCGCCTTGCCGATGCGGCCGAGGCCGACGATGCCGACCTTGCGCCCCCGCAGCGAGGTGGTCAGTGGGTAATTGCCCTTCAGCCACTTGCCTTCGCGCAGATAGCGATCGACCTGCGGGAGCTGGCGGACGGTGGCAATCAGCAGGCCGATCGCGAGGTCGGCGACCTCGTCGGTCAGCACGTCCGGCGTGTTGGTGACGACAAGGCCGCGCCGGCCGGCTTCGGCCGCGTCGACATGGTCGTAGCCGACGCCGAAGCTGGAGACGACTTCGAGTTTCGGGAGGGCGTCGAAGAGCGCGCCGTCGACGCGATTATGCCCGCCGCCCGCGGCGACGCCGCGGACGCGGCCGGAGACTTCGCGCAGCAGGGCGGCGCGGTCGGGGGCGTTCCAGAGCTCGTGGACGGTGAAGCGAGCCTTCAGCTGATCGGCGGCATAAGCCATCAGCGGGCCGGTCTGGATGATCTCGGGCTTGGTGGAGGCTGTCATCGTCGCATTGTCCGTGGGCTGGAAGGGATGTTGATTCGTCACTTATGAATCGATTAAAATGAAACTACGCCGCTTGGCAGGCCATTGTAGCCGCGCCGTTGCATGAGCGGTACCCGATGACGCCCTGCACGTCCGTGCGGGGCGCTTATTTAGTATGCTTTATTCTCATCACTTTTCCCGTCTCGGTCGCGTAATGGGCGCCGAGCGAGGCGAGCGTCGTGTTCAGGCTGTCGATCACGAGGCCGGCCATGCGGGCCGAGGCGAGGTCGCCGTCGCGATCGATGATGGCCAGCAGAACATGCTCGTGATCCGGCAGGGACTCGACATAGGCCTGTTCGTCGCCGGTCTTCAGCAGCAGTGACCATTGCAGCGTCGCGATCACGGCGCTGGCGAGGCATTGCAGCGCGGAGTTCTGGGCGGCAGCGAAAATCGCCTCGTGGAAGGCGAGGTCGGCACGGATGGTCTGCTCGGCATAGGGCGCGCCGTCGGCCATGCCGCGATAGGCGGCCTCGATCCGGGCTATGTCGGCCGAGGTGCGCCGCTGGGCGGCGAGGCGGGCGGCGCTGGGCTCGACGAAACGGCGCAGTTCGAAGAGATCACGAATGAAACGCTCGTTCGGATCCGCCTCGAAGTGCCAGGACAAGACGTCGGGATCGAGCAGATTCCAGCGTTCGCGCGGCGCAGCACGGGTGCCGCTCTTGGGGCGGGCTTCCACCAGCCCCTTGGCCGTGAGGATCTTGACCGCTTCGCGATAGGCCGTGCGCGAAACCGAGATGTCCGAGCGCAGGTCGGCCTCGTTGGGCAGCACCTCGCCGGCCTTGACCCGGCCGGTGATCACCGCGACGGCGAGCTTCTGTGCGACCTGGCCGAAGAGCCGGTCCGGGTTGAGCGTGGTCGGTCGCGAAAAGTCGCGCACGCGCATCGATGGCACCTCCCTGAGCGGCCATTGCGGCGATCCGGAGAGGAGCGCGCGGCAGGCCGTGGCGGCGCTTGACACGCTCGCTTCTATCGTATGACTTTATCGCAGACTGAAGCGGAGACAATCGCCCAAAGCAGGCGAGGCCGCCTTCATCATTCGGTCATGAGAAACCGATTGTGGTCGCCCGCTGCCGCCAGGCAGGCGGTGCGACAGGGAACGGAAAGCAGGGAAGGACGGCATGGCTTCAGTCCAGATCGCCGATGTGCGCAAGGCCTACGGTTCGACGCAGGTCATCCACGGTGTCGATATCGACATCAACGACGGCGAATTCGTCATCCTTGTCGGCCCTTCCGGCTGCGGAAAGTCGACGCTGCTGCGCATGATCGCCGGGCTCGAGAACATTTCGGGTGGCGAGATCCGTATCGGCCCGCGCGTGGTGAACGACGTGCCTCCGAAGGAGCGCGACATCGCCATGGTGTTCCAGAACTATGCGCTCTATCCGCATATGACGGTCGCCGACAACATGGCCTTCTCGATGAAGCTCAGGAAGGCGCCGAAGAGCGAAATCGACGAGCGCGTCAACAAGGCCGCCCAGATTCTCGGCCTGACCAAGCTGCTGGATCGCTATCCGCGCCAGCTCTCGGGCGGCCAGCGCCAGCGCGTCGCCATGGGCCGCGCCATCGTGCGCGACCCGCAGGTCTTCCTCTTCGACGAGCCGCTCTCGAACCTCGACGCGAAGCTGCGCGTGCAGATGCGCACCGAGATCAAGGAGCTGCACCAGCGCCTGAAGACCACCACGGTCTACGTCACGCACGACCAGATCGAGGCCATGACCATGGCCGACAAGATCGTCGTGATGCATGACGGCATCGTCGAGCAGATGGGCGCCCCGCTCGATCTCTACGACAACCCGAACAACCTGTTCGTGGCGGGCTTCATCGGCTCGCCGGCGATGAACATGCTCAAGGGCAAGATCACGGCGGCCGGCTTCGAGGCCGAGAACCCCAAGGGTGGCGCGAGCGTCGTCTGGCCGATCGGCAAGCACCCGGCCGAGAGCGAGGGCAAGGCTGCGATCTACGGCATCCGTCCCGAGCATGTCCGGCTCGATCCCGACGGGATCAAGGTCGAGGTGGTGGTGATCGAGCCGACCGGCTCGGAAACCCAGGTCGTCGTCCGTTGCGGCGGGCAGGACCTGACCTGCGTGTTCCGCGAGCGCATCACGGCGCTGCCGGGCGAGAGCATCGCGATCTCGCCGGACA
>NZ_JBIWYK010000097.1:0-8864 GCF_044752385.1 Allobosea sp. CER48
AAGCCCAACCGCGCAGATGAGGAGAAGGACCTCGCGTTCCCTGTTGCGCGGCGGCGGCATCGACCTTCTCCCGGCTCGGCCAGCATTGCGGGGTACAATGCCGGCCCCGCGAGCAACCGCCAAGCTCCAAGAAAGAAGCCCGCTGCGGATGGCAGCGGGCTTCGTCGTCATGACTTGGTCAAGATGTCGCTCAGGAGCGGCCGGCGAGCCTGTTCCACCAGCCGCCGCGCTTCGGCCGGCTCGGATCGGCCGGCGTCAGCACGACCGCGACGGGCTCCTCGGCCGGTGCGGGAGCAGGCTCGGCAGCGGGAGCAGGCTCGGCGGCCACAGCCGGTTCGGACGGAGCGGGAGACTCCGCTGCGACCGGAGCCTCGGCCTCGACCGGTGCCTCGACGGGGGCGGGCACGGCCTCGGCGGCGGTCTCGCCGCCCTCCGTGATCGGCACGACCTTCTTGCGCGAACGGCTGCGCTTGGGCTTCGCCTCCTCGGCGGGCGCGGCTTCGGCTGCCGCCGTGGCGGTCTCGGCCTTGGCTTCGACCTCCTTGGCGGCTTCCGCCTTCGGCTTGCGGGCCCGGCTGCGCTTCGGCTTCACCGGCTCGGCGGGCGCTTCTTCGGCGGCGGGTTCCGGGGCAGCCTCGGCGGCAGGCGACACGACGACAGCTTCGGCAGCGACCTCGGTGGTCGAGATCTCGGCGACGTCGTCTCCTTCCTCGCCCTCGTCACCCTCGGCGTCGTCATCGGCCTGGCCGCCTTCGAGCTGCTGGCCCTGACCATCGCGATCACCGCCGCGCCGACGCCGGCGCCGACGGCGGCGGCGGCCACGCTCGCGATCGCCTTCGCCGCGTTCGCCCTGCGCTTCCTCGGCGGTCGTCTCGTTATCGCCGGTCTCCGCATCGAGCGCGGCGGCCTCGGCCGCCGCGTCGAGCGCCTCGTCATCGACATCGGAGGCGATGGCTTCCGCCTTGAAGCTGGTCGGGATGACGCGGCCCTCATTGCCGACGAACTCGCCACGTTCAACCTCGAAGTAGCGCGTGCCGATCAGGTTGGTGTCGGTCGAGACCGTGATCGCGATGCCGAAGCGGGTCTCCAGATCGGCAAGATGAGCGCGCTTCTGGTTGAGGACATAGAGCGCGACTTCCGGCCGGGTGCGGACGGTGAGGTTGTGCGAGGCGCTCTTGATAAGCGTCTCCTCCAGCGCGCGCAGGATCTGCAGCGCGACGGACGGCGTCGAGCGGATCATGCCGGCGCCAGCGCAGTGCGGGCAGGGCACCGAGGAGCTCTCGAGCACGCCCGTCCGAATGCGCTGCCGCGACATTTCCAGCAGGCCGAAGGCCGAGATCCGGCCGACCTGGATGCGCGCGCGGTCGTCCTTCAGGCACTCCTTGAGCTTCTTCTCGACGGCGCGGTTGTTCCGGTTCTCCTCCATGTCGATGAAGTCGATCACGATGAGACCGGCAAGGTCGCGCAGGCGCAGCTGGCGGGAGATTTCCTCGGCCGCTTCGAGATTGGTCTTGAGGGCGGTGTCCTCGATATTGTGCTCGCGCGTCGAGCGGCCCGAGTTGATGTCGATCGCGACCAGGGCTTCCGTCTGGTTGATCACCAGATAGCCGCCGGACTTGAGCGTCACCGTGTTCGAGAACATCGCGTCGAGCTGGCTCTCGACGCCGAATGCGGCAAAGAGCGGGGTCTGCTCGCGATAGGGCTTCACGCTCTTGGCATGGCTCGGCATGAGCATGCGCATGAAGTCCTTGGCCTCGCGATAGGCGTTCTCGCCGGCGACGTGAACCTCGTCGATATCCTTGTTGTAGAGATCGCGGATCGAGCGCTTGACGAGGTTGCCCTCCTCATAGACCAGCGCGGGAGCGACCGAGGCCAGCGTCAGCTCGCGCACGCTCTCCCACATCCGCATCAGATATTCGTAGTCGCGCCGGATCTCGACCTTGGTGCGCGAGGCGCCGGCCGTGCGCAGGATCAGGCCCATCCCTTCCGGGACCTCGAGCTCCTGAGCGATTTCCTTCAGGCGCTTGCGGTCCTCGGCATTGGTGATCTTTCGCGAGATGCCGCCGCCCTTGCCGGTGTTCGGCATCAGCACCGAATAGCGACCCGCCAGCGACAGATAGGTTGTCAGGGCCGCGCCCTTGTTGCCGCGCTCTTCCTTGACGACCTGGACCAGGATGATCTGGCGGCGCTTGATCACCTCCTGGATCTTGTACTGGCGGCGCGAATGGCGCTGCGGACGCTCCGGCATGTCGTCGAGGGCATCGCCGCCGCCGAGCTGCTCGGGCTGCTCCTCGGCGTCTTCGCCGTTCTCGTCATCGCCGTCTTCGGAGCCTTCGTCCTCGGAAGGCCGGCGCGCCTCGACCTCGGCAGACTCGGAGGCTTCCGTCGACACGGCAGCCTCGTCGGACGGCGAAATGATCTCGACCGTCTCGAAGGTCAGCGGCGCAGCGTTCGGGGCAGCGTCCTCGGTGGACGATTCGGCGACATCCGGAGCGAAGAACTCGCCAAAGGCCGGGCCGCCCTCGTTGACCATGGCGGCTTCCTTGCCGTCGGTCTCGACACGCTCCTCGGCACTCTCGCCATTCGCCTCGACCTCGGCCGAGACCGTCTCGTCGGCGGCCGCCTTCTTGGCGCGGCTGTCGCGGTCGCCACGGCGGCCGCGGTCGCGCCGGCCACGCTTCTCGCGGCGCTCCTCGTCGCGCTCCTCATCGCGTTCGGCGCGCGCCTCGTCATCGATCAGCGCCTGCCGGTCGGCGACCGGGATCTGATAGTAGTCCGGGTGAATCTCGGAGAAGGCGAGGAAGCCGTGGCGGTTGCCGCCATACTCCACGAACGCCGCCTGGAGCGACGGCTCCACCCGCGTCACCTTGGCGAGATAGATGTTGCCCCGCAGCGGCTTTCGGCTCGCGGATTCGAAATCAAACTCCTCGACGCGGGACCCGCGGACCACCACGACCCGGGTCTCCTCCGGGTGGGTGGCATCGATAAGCATCTTGTTGGCCATATGAAACTTCCATTGGCGCGGTCGCCGGTGCGGGCACGGCTGCGGATAGCAATCCGCCAGCGCGGGCAGGGGCGCCGCGTAGAGGCCGGAACGAGCCGGCATGTTGCAGGAGGTTGGAAAGAGCGGTCTGGACAGGAATGCGGCTCGGGACGGCCACCCGGGCTTGAAGCCCGGCGCGGTCCCGCAGGTTCGGACGGTTCACCGTAGGTGCTAGCGGCGTCTTTTGCCCCGTCATCTGTCCTGACCTGCGATGTACCCGGCCGGGGGCCGGTCCATCGCGTTTGCACGCTCGCGAGACAGGGCGGGGCGCAGAACACACGCAATCCCCATACCAACCGTCTGCGGACGATCCGTTGCGGCTGTCCCGCCGCTACCACCCCCGAGGGAGAAAGCAGCTCAGCCTGCCCCGGACGCCGACGGATCGCACGATCCGGATGTGTCCTACGGGCAGGCAGACAGGCAGCCGGTTTCATTACAGACAGGTGATGGTGATTTGCAAGTCACATGACGGCCGCATTTCGCCGGACCCGTCTCCAGGCGGTTCACGCCCCGCTCCTGAAATGGTAACGCCCTCTTAAGATTTCACCCCCGTTATGGTTAAGACTTGGTGAGGTCGAACGGGATTTTTCAGCTGTTTTCGCGCATCGCACACGCTTTCCAGGGTCTTTCCGGCAGTTCCGCGCGCCATCTCGCGCGCCGGCTTGCCGGTGTGGCGATGGCTTGCGGACTTGTGATGGCGTCGTCGCAGGCATCGGGCGAGGGCAAGGCGGCCAACGAATACCCGGTCGCGACCGACGCCCGCATCGAGCAGAGCGGCGAGACCGTCCGCCTGACCATGATGCTCTCGTCGGTGGTGGCGGTCGAAGCCTGGGTGCAGGCTGCTCCGGACCGGGTCATCGTCGAGATGCCCTCGACCAATTTTCAGATCCAGTCCAACACCAGGAAGTCCGTCGGCTTCGTCGGCGGCTATCGCTATGGCCTGTTCACGGCCGACAAGGCGCGAATCATCATCGATCTCTCCCAGCCGGCAACGATCTCCAAGGTGGAGGTGAAGCCGGTGCGCGGCGGCTTCGGCGAGTTCAGCGTCGAACTCAAGAGGGCGACGCGGGCCGACTTTCTCGCCGAGGCGGGCAAGGCGAAGGCACAGGCGCAGGGGGCTGCCCAGCCGCCCCTGGCCGCCAAGCCCGCCGGCGAGACCCGCCGGACGGTCGTCATCGACCCCGGCCACGGCGGAATCGACCCCGGAACCATGGTATCCTCGATTTCCGAGAAGGCCGTGGTCCTCGCCTTCGGCAAGGCGCTCAAGGAGCAGCTCGAGGCCGGCGGCCGCTACCGGGTCGTGATGACCCGCGACGACGATCGCTTCGTCTCGCTCTCCGACCGGGTCCGGATGGGGCGCAACGAGCAGGCGGACCTCTTCATCTCGATACACGCCGATTCGCTGATGCAGGCCCAGGATGTGCGAGGGGCTACGGTCTATACGCGCTCGGAGCGGGCCACCGACGCCGAGGCGGCCAAGCTGGCCGCCAAGGAGAACGAGGCTGACGCTGCCGCCGGCCTCGAAACGCGCGAGGAGGTCCAGGATGTCGCCGGCATCCTGATGGATCTGGCGCGGCGCGAGACCCGGACCTTCACGGGGGTGTTCGCCCGCAATCTCGTCGAGAAGCTTGGCGGCTCGATCAAGATGCACAAGATCCCGCTGCGTTCAGCGCGATTCTGGGTGCTCAGCGCGCCGGACGTGCCCTCGGTGCTGATCGAGCTCGGGTACATGTCGAGCCCGAAGGATGCGGAGCTGCTGAATTCCCCTGAATGGCGAGGCAAGGCGGTGACGGCGGTTTCCGCCGCAATCGACAGCTATTTCACCCGAGAACGTGCCTCGGTCGGCAAGGCGGCGGAGTTTCGGGATTAGTTTCGCGGGTGGCTGCGTCGTTCGGGCCTGTTGCCGGATCATGCGAAATGTGGTTGCGAGGCCACGGTTCCGCCATCTCCGTCATGTTATAGCTCTGATTTGCGACGCGCCCCGATCTGGCGCCCGCCGGGTGCAGATTAAGGGGTCCAGGGTCTGAAATGCGGTTCATCCTGCGAATCTTCGGATGGTTGTTTGCCGCCGGCGCGATCGCCTTCGTGATCGGCGCCGCCGTGGCCGGCGGCCTGATCTGGCATTATTCGCAGGATCTTCCGGACTACGCCCAGCTCCGGAACTACGAGCCGCCGGTGATGACCCGTGTCCATGCGGGCGACGGCAGCCTGATCGCCGAGTACGCGCGCGAGCGGCGCCTCTATCTGCCGATCCAGGCGGTGCCGAAGCTGGTCGTCGACGCCTACATCTCGGCCGAGGACAAGAATTTCTACAAGCACATGGGCGTGGACCCCGAAGGCCTTGTTCGCGCAGCCATCTCCAACTACCGCAACCGCGCGGCCAATCGCCGGCCGCAGGGCGCCTCGACCATCACCCAGCAGGTCGCGAAGAACTTCTTCCTGAGCCCCGAGCAGTCGATCGAGCGCAAGATCCGCGAGGCGCTCGTCGCGCTGAAGCTCGAATCGACCTACTCCAAGGACAAGATCCTCGAGCTCTACCTGAACGAGATCTATCTCGGCGCGCCGGCGCCGGGGCAGGGCAGCTACGGCATCGCCGCTGCCGCGCTGAACTATTTCGGCAAGTCCGTGCATGAGCTGAACCTGCAGGAAGCCGCCTATCTCGCAGCGTTGCCGAAGGCGCCGTCCGACCTGCACCCGTTCCGCAACCGCGATCGTGCGATCGAGCGCCGCAACTACGTCATCGACCGCATGGTCGAGAATGGCTACGTCAAGCGCGAGGTCGGCGAGGATGCGAAGAAGCAGCCGCTGGGCGTCAATCCGCGCACGGTTTCACCGAACCAGATCGCCGCAGGCTACTTCGCGGAGGAAATCCGCCGCGAGCTGCAGGACCGCTACGGCGAGAAGAAGCTGCTCGAGGGCGGCCTTTCGGTGCGCGCCACCGTCGACCCCAAGACCCAGCTGATGGCCCGCAAGGCGCTCGTCGACGGGCTGGTGCGCTTCGACGAGGCGCGCGGCTGGCGCGGTGCCATCCAGAAGCTCGATGTCGGGAAGGACTGGGGCGCCGCCATCGGCGAGCTGCCGGTGCTCGGAGACGTCGCGCCCTGGCGGCTTGCCGTCGTGCTCGAATCGAACGGCGACAGCGCCAAGCTCGGCCTGCATCCGCTGCGTGACAATGCCGGCCATCTCAACAAGGAGCGCCAGACCGTCACGCTCGCGGCGGACGGCATCAAATGGACGCGCCGGGCGCGGGTCTCGCAGGCGGTCTCGGTCGGCGACGTCGTCTATGTCGAGCCGGTGGACAGCCGCTCGGGCTATGTGCGCCTGCGCCAGCTGCCCGAGGTCAACGGCGCGATCGTCGTGATGGACCCGTTCTCGGGCCGCGTCCTCGCCATGGTCGGCGGCTTTTCGCACGACCAGTCGGAATTCAACCGCGCGACGCAGGCCCTGCGCCAGCCGGGCTCCTCCTTCAAGCCGTTCGTCTATGCGACCGCGCTCGACAACGGCTACACGCCGTCGAGCATCGTGCTGGACGCGCCGATCGAGGTCGACCAGGGCCCGGGGCTGGGCATGTGGCGGCCGGAAAACTACGACGGCAAGTTCACGGGTCCGCGCACGCTGCGCTACGGCATCCAGTTCTCCAAGAACCTGATGACGGTGCGCCTCGCGAAGGATGTCGGGATGCCGCTGATCGCCGAGTATTCCCGCCGATTCGGCATCTATGACGACCTGCAGCCGGTTCTGTCGATGTCGCTCGGCGCCGGCGAGACGACGGTGATGCGCATGACAGCGGGCTACTCGATGCTGGTCAATGGCGGGCGCCGCATCCGTCCGACCCTGATCGACCGCATCCAGGATCGCTCGGGCACGACCATCTATCGCCACGACCAGCGCGTCTGCGAAGGTTGCAACGCGGAGAAATGGGCGAACCAGCCGGAGCCGCGCCTGGTCGACAACCGCGAGCAGGTGCTCGACCCGCTGACCGCCTACCAGATGGTCTCGATCCTCGAAGGCGTGGTCAATGCCGGCACGGCGACGGTTGTGAAGTCCGTCGGCAAGCCGCTGGCCGGCAAGACCGGCACGACCAACGACGCCAAGGACGTCTGGTTCGTCGGATTCTCGCCCGACCTCGCGGTCGGCGTGTATATGGGCTTCGACAAGCCGAAGTCGCTCGGCACCTCGGCGACGGCCGGCCAGTACGCCGCGCCGATCTTCCGCGACTTCATGACCGTGGCGCTGAAGGACAAGCCGGCGACGCCGTTCCGCGTGCCGGCCGGCATCAAGCTGATCCGCGTCGACCCGCGCACCGGCATGCGTGCCGGTGGCGAGGGCGGCATCCTCGAGGCCTTCAAGCCCGGTACGGCGCCGCCTGACAGCTATTCGGTGAGCGGAGCGGCGGGTGACGGCAGCGCGCCGCTCTCGGTGGGCCCTGGCGGCGGCCGCGCCGTCGGTTCCGGGACCGGCGGCCTCTACTGAGAGTACCAGAATAACGCGAAATGCCCGGGGCAGTGCTCCGGGCATTTCGCTTTGAGGGAAGGGCAACCGCCACGCGGGGCGTTTACAGCTGCGGCTTTCGCCCCTATCTCAGCGCGCAGGAGTCCGCCGTGATCAGACCCCGCTCATCGGGCAGGGTCGGGCTCCCCCCCATCAGAAGGACGTTTCGACGACATCATGCGCCCCGAAATCCAGACGCAACTCGATAACGCCAAGCAGTCGATCGGACTGCTGAGGAGGCATCTTTGACTGGGATCAAGCCCAGCGCCGCCTAGCGGAACTCAACGCCCTCTCGGAGGGGCCCGACTTCTGGAACGATGCCGAAGCCGCGCAGAAGCTGATGCGCGAGCGCACCTCGCTGGAAACCCAGATCGAAGGCATCACCAAGCTCGAACGCGATCTCGACGACGCGCTGACGCTGATCGAGCTCGGCGAGATGGAGGAGGACGCGGCGACCGTCACCGAGGGCGAGCAGGCGATCAAGGCCGTGCAGGATGAGGCTGCGCGTCTCCAGGTCGAGACGCTGCTCTCCGGCGAAGCCGACATGCTCGACACCTACATCGAAATCCATCCCGGCGCCGGTGGTACCGAGAGCCAGGATTGGGCCGAGATGCTGCTGCGCATGTATCGGCGCTGGGGCGAGCGGCGGAAGTTCAAGGTCGAGACGCTCGAATACCAGGACGGCGACACGGCCGGAATCAAGTCGGCAACGCTGCAGTTCAAGGGCCACAATGCCTATGGCTGGCTGAAGACCGAATCCGGCGTGCATCGCCTGGTGCGCATCTCGCCCTTCGACTCGAATGCGAGGAGGCAGACCTCCTTCGCGTCGGTCTGGGTCTATCCTGTCGTCGATGACCGGATCGTCATCGACGTGAAGGAGTCGGACTGCCGGATCGACACCTATCGCGCCCAGGGCGCAGGCGGCCAGCACATCAACACGACCGATTCGGCAGTGCGCATCACGCATATTCCGAGCGGCATCGCGGTGGCCTGCCAGCAGGAGCGTTCGCAGCACAAGAACCGGGCGAAAGCCTGGGAGATGCTGCGTGCCCGCCTCTACGAGGTCGAGCTGAAGAAGCGCGAAGAGAAGGCCAATGCCGAGCAGGCCTCTAAGACCGATATCGGCTGGGGCCACCAGATCCGCTCCTATGTGCTGCAGCCCTATCAGCTCGTGAAGGACCTGCGCACCGGCGTGAGCTCGACGGCGCCGTCCGACGTGCTCGATGGCGATCTCGACCCGTTCATGGAGGCATCGCTGGCGCAGCGTGTCTATGGAACGGAAGTCGAGGTCGAGGACATCGACTGAGCACTCCGCTCGCGTCCAGACGAG
>NZ_JBIWYK010000098.1:0-8838 GCF_044752385.1 Allobosea sp. CER48
CGAGCTAAGCCGTTTCGCTTTCGGCGACCAGGCTGATCCTGTCGAGTTTCGGCGTCATCGTATCCAGCAGCGGCAGCGCAGCGGCGCCCAGAGCCGCGGTGAGCCGCCCCGTCGCACCGCGCTGGACGCGCGGGATCTGCCGCGCCGCCCGGTTGGCCACCGAGATCGGCAACGGCGACATCGCGGCGATCATCGCATCGACGACCTCATCGGGCATCTCGCCGCCGAGGATGATCGTCTCGGGGTCGAACAGGTTCTCCAGCATCGCCACTACCGGCGCCAGCAAAGCTGCCGCTTCCGCGATCCAGCGCTCCAGGACCGGGTTCGCGTCCCGATGCAGGCGTACGATATCGTCCGGCCCGGCCTCTCCGATCCCGGCTTCCTGCAGCGTCTCGACCAGCGCATGGACCGAAGCATAGCGCTCGAGGCATCCGCGCCCGCCGCAGGCACATGCGCGCCCGTCGCTCACGACAGGAATATGGCCGATCTCGCCGGCATTGCCGAAAGCGCCGCGATAAGGCTGCCCGCCGACGATGACGCCCAGACCCAGGCCCGCACCGAAATAGATCTGGCAGAAATGACGCAGATTGCGCCCGAGGCCGTGGAGATGCTCGCCGACCGCCGCCGCCGTGGCGTCGTTCTCGATCACGACAGGCGCATTCAGAGCCGCAGAGAGAAGCTGCGCCGCATCCTGCCCCGCCCATCCCGGCAAGGGCGACATGCCGACCGAGCTCATGCCCTCGATCTCGAAAGGGCCGGGCATCACGACGCCGCAACCGAGGAGGCGCAGCGGCGGCCCGGCTACACGCTGCGCCTCAGCCAGTTCCGCCGCCGCCAGACGCTGCACGCCCGTAACCGTCGGATCGGCGAGCGGCACGATGCGCTGCGACCTGACCTGCCCGACCAGGTCGACCAGCACGGTGGTGACGTGATCGGCCGCGATCTCCATGCCCGCGGTCATGCCGCCGTCCGGATTGACTGCGAATTCGACGGGCGGCTGGCCCCGCGCGGTTCGCCGGCGGCCCAGCTCCGTCAGGAAACCCTCCGAAACCAGCTCCGCGACGATGTTGGAAACGGCCTGCGCCGTCAGCCGCGTCAGTACCGCGATGTCCGAACGGCCCAGCTGCCCGTGCTGTCTCACCGTCTCGAGCACCACGCGGCGATTGTGGCTGCGCGTCCGCTCCGGATTGGTGCCGACGGCGACGCTGCGGGAAGGGGGCGGTTGGCGATGCGGCATAGGCGGTCAGCTGAGAGGGCGATGCGACAGCCTGCGTCGATGATTAATCCAACTCAAGTGAATTAATTGATTGACAGCCGATCCCCGACGCGCCGACGATGCACCCAAGCTGTCGAATGGGGCAGCGCGCCCGCTTGGCCGGGCGGCTCGATAACGGGGAGAGCGAACATGCGCGGCTTACGCGGGATGCTGTTGGGTCTGTTGGTCTCCGTCGGCGCTGTCGCCGGCGCGAAGGCGCAGACCGTCGAGATCGAATACTGGCAGTACGTGTTCGACGCGCGCGTCAAGGCGATGAACGAGCTGATCAAGCGCTTCGAGGCCGCCAACCCGAATATCAAGGTCAAGCAGACGACCTTCCCCTATGCCGACTACCAGACCAAGATCGCCGCCGCGATGCCGGCTGGCCAGGGCCCGGATGTAGTGCAGCTGTTCTATGGCTGGCTCGATAATTTCGTCGGTGCCAAGTTCATCCAGCCGTTGCCGCGCGACGCCTTCCCGCCCGCAGCGATCGAGAAGGAATTCTATCCGATCGTCTCGGCGATGAAGCGCGACGGCGAGTATTACGCCTTGCCGACGGCGGTCCGATCGCTCGCGCTGTTCTACAACAAGAAGCTCTTCCAGGAGGCCGGGCTAGACGCGAACACGCCGCCGAAGACCGTCGACGAACTGCTCGACTTCGCCAAGAAGACGACCAAGCGCGACGGCGCCGGCAACATGCTCTCGGCCGGCATCACGCTCGATTTCCCCGGCCAGGACTACCACTGGTGGCGCGAGACGCTGCTGCGCCAGAACGGCGGCGCGCCCTACAGCGACGACAATCGCAAGGTGACCTATGACAGCGAGGCCGGCGCCAAGTCGCTCAACTGGTACGCCGATCTCCAGCGCGTTCACAAGGTCGGCCAGGTCGGCTTCATGGACGAGGGACAGGCCGCCTTCCGCGCCGGCCGCGCCGCGATGACCATCGACGGCTCGTTCCGCCTCGGCGCCTTCGGTGGCATCAAGGCCTTCGAATGGGGCGTCGCCGAACTTCCCGCCTCGGCCGACGGCAAGAAGGCGAACTTCGCCAGCTACTGGGTCAATGCCATCACCACCAAGCCGACCGGCCCGAAGCTGGAGGCGGCCAAGAAGTTCCTCGCCTTCGTCACCACGCCCGAGGCGATGCAGCTCTGGCTCGAGACTGTCGGCGAGTTGCCGGCGCGTAAGGAAGCGGCCGAGACCGAGAAAAACCTGAACCACCCGGTATACGGGCCGTTCCTCAAAGCGCTGAACTACTCGCACGCCACGGTCTTCGTCGACGAGATGGCGCAGCGCCAGGTCTCGCTCGACATGATCAACCGCGTGCTGCTGCAGAACCAGGACGCCAAGGCCGCGCTCGCCGAGGCTGCCAAGGCCGAGCAGCCCATTCTCGACCGCTTCTACAAGAAGTGACGGGGATCGGGCGACGGATCGGAACATCGCGATGAACGCTACTTCGCCTCATGTCGATGCGCGATCCGGCGCCCGCCCATTCTCAGGCCTGAGCATGCGCCAGAAACAGGTCCTCTGGGCCTGGTCCTTCCTGGCCGTGCCGGTGCTGTTCTATGCGGTGGTGCGCTTCTACCCGACGCTCGAAGCCTTCTGGATCGCCACCACCAACTGGAACCTGCTGACCAAGCCCTCCTTCATCGGTTTGGCCAACTTCAAGCGACTCCTCGCCGATCCCGTCTTCTGGCAGGTCTTCCGCAACACCGCGCTCTACCTGCTGCTCGGCACGCCGATCAGCCTGCTGCTCGCCTTCACCATCGCCTATCATCTCGACCGCGTGCGTTTCCTGCACGGCTTCATCCGGGCGCTGTATTTCCTGCCCTTCCTGACGACGGCGGCGGCAATGGCCTGGGTCTGGCGCTGGTTCTACCAGCCGGTGCCGATCGGCCTGTTCAACAACCTGCTGGCCGGCATCGGCATCGCCCAGCAGCCCTTCCTGCGTTCGACCACCCAGGCCCTGCCGGCAGTGCTCGCGCCGGCGATCTGGGCCGGGCTCGGCTTCCAGGTCGTGATCTTCATGGCCGGCCTGCGCGCCATCCCGACGACCTATTGCGAGGCCGCTCGCATCGACGGCGTCTCGAACGGAACGATCCTGCGGCGGATCACGCTGCCGCTGCTCAAGCCGACGATCGTCTTCCTCGTCGTCTTCTCCTCGATCGGGTTCCTGCGCATCTTCGATCAGGTCTACAACATGACCAGCCAGACGAGCAGCGACCCCGGCGGCCCCCTGAACGCGACCAAGCCGCTCGTGCTGATGATCTACCAGACGGCCTTTTCGTCCTTCGACATGGGCTATGCCGCCGCGCAGACCGTGGTGCTCTTTCTCGTGCTGCTCGCCGTCTCGCTGCTGCAGCTTCGGCTGCTGAAGGACCGCTGATGCGCGTCGCCTCTCCCATGGCCCTGCGCGTCGAGCCCGGCCGCATCCTAGCCTGGCTCCTGCTCTTCGGCGGCGGCCTCCTGATGGTGACGCCGCTCGCCTTCATGTTCGCGACCTCGCTGAAGGATTCCGCCGAGATCTACGATCTCGCCTTCTTCCCGGCCCATCCGACATTCGACAATTATGTCAGCGTGCTCTCGGACGGCCGGTTCCTGCGCTGGTTCGCCAATTCCTTCGGCATCGCCACCGCGGTCACGCTCTCGAACGTCTTCTTCGACAGCCTCGTCGGCTACACCCTTGCGAAGTTCCGGTTCCGCGGCCGCTATCTCGTCTTCATCGCCATCCTATCGACGCTGATGATCCCGACCGAGATGCTGGTCATTCCCTGGTACGTCATGGCCAAGAACTTCGGCTGGCTCGACAGTTACTGGGGCATCATGTTCCCGGGCATGATGACGGCCTTCGGTACATTCCTGATGAAGCAGTTCTTCGAGACCGTACCCAACGACTTCCTCGAAGCCGCCCGCATCGACGGCCTCAACGAATTCGCGATCTTCTGGCGCATCGCCCTGCCGCTGGTGACGCCGGCCCTCTCGGCGCTGGCGATCTTCACCTTCCTCAGCAACTGGACGGCCTTCATCTGGCCGCTGATCGTGACGACGAGCAAGGAGCTCTACACCTTGCCGGTCGGCCTCACGAGCTTCGCGGTGGAATCGCAGGTCCAGTGGGAGCTGATCATGACGGGCGCGGCGCTCGCGACCCTGCCGACGCTGACCGTCTTCCTGCTGCTCCAGCGCTATATCGTGCGCGGCGTGGTCCTCGCCGGTCTCAAGGGCTGATTGCCATGACGAAAACCGACCCCCGCGCGACCGATACGTCCGTCTTCCCCGACCCGGTCTACAAGGAGACCGTGCTGCGGCCGCTCTTCGACGGCGCCAAGACGCATCACGTCGGGAGCTTCCGCGCCATCGACCGCGCCCATCTCGTCATGCTCGCGGAGACCGGCATCCTGCCGCGCGCCGCTGCCGGCCGCATCGCTCGCGCGCTCAATGAAATCGACCACGAGATCGACCCGGCCGCGCTGAGCTATGACGGAACCGTCGAGGACTACTTCTTCCTGATCGAGGCCGAGCTGAAGAAGCGACTGCCGGCGGATGATGCCGGGCGCCTCCACACCGGCCGCTCGCGCAACGATATCGACCACACCCTGTTCAAGCTCGCGCTCAAGCCGCGACTCGACCATATGGCCGGCCTGTTGCGCGCCCTGATCACGGCGACCCTTGACCTCGCCGAGCGCGAGAAGGCGACATTGATCGTCGCCTATACCCATGGCCAGCCGGCGCAGCCGACCACCTTCGGCCATTATCTCTCGGCGGCGATCGAGGTGATGCTGCGCGACCATGAGCGGCTGGTTCAGGCCCGTGCCCTGCTCGATCTCTCGCCGATGGGCGCGGCCGCCATCACAACCTCGGGCTTCCCGCTCGATCGCGCCCGCGTCGCGCATCTGCTCGGCTTCGCCGCCCCCTTCCAGAACTCATACGGTTGCATCGCCGCGATCGACTACCTGACCGCGACCCACAGCGCGGTCGAGCTGGTCTTCCTGCATCTCGGGCGGCTGATCCAGGATCTGCAGGTCTGGACCGCCTTCGAGGTCGGCCAGCTCTATGTGCCCAATGCCTTCGTGCAGATCTCCTCGATCATGCCGCAGAAGCGCAATCCCGTGCCGATCGAGCATCTGCGCCACCTCGCTTCGCAGACCGTAGCGCGCGCCCGGATGGTCAGGGACATCGTCCACAACACGCCCTTCACCGACATGAACGACGCCGAGGGTGAAACCAACGAGGCCGGATACCAGGCCTTCGCGACGGGCGCGCGCGTCCTCAGCCTCCTCGCCGCGCTGCTGCCGGCTTTGCAGGTCGACGGGCGCCGCGTCGCCGAGAATATCCGCCGCTCCTGCATCACCATCACCGAACTCGCCGACACGCTGGTGCGGTCGGAGGGGCTCTCCTTCCGCACCGCCCATGAGATCGCCGCCGATGTCGCGCGTGCCGTGATGGCCGCCGATGGCGACCTGCCGCGCGACGGCTACGCGCCCTTCCGGAAGGCCTTCCGCGAGCATGCCGGCCGCGAACCGGCCTTAAGCGAGGCGGCCTTCGCCGAGGCCGTCTCGCCCGAGCATTTCGTCGCGGTGCGCGAGCGCTTCGGCGGGCCGGGGCCGCAGGCCCTTGCCGCCGCCTTCGCCGGCTATCGCGGTGTGCTCGTGGCCGCAGGCCTCGCCGCGACGGCGACCGCCGCGCGCGAGGCCTCGGCGCGCCATGAACTCGACGCCGCCTTCGCGGATCTGATGGGAGCAGCCTGATGGCGGGTATCGAGCTTCAGGGGCTGATCAAGCGCTACGGCAAGACGCAGGTCGTCCACGGCATCGACCTTGCGATCGAAGACGGCGAGTTCGTCGTCTTCGTCGGCCCCTCCGGCTGCGGCAAGTCGACGACTTTGCGCATGATCGCCGGTCTCGAAGAAATCGACGGCGGCACCATCGTCATCGGCGACAGGCCCGTGAACCGGCTTGAGCCGAAGGAGCGGAACATCGCCATGGTGTTCCAGAACTACGCGATCTACCCGCATATGAGCGTCGCCGAGAATATCGGCTTCGGCCTCTATACGGCCAAGCTCGACAAGGCCGAGAAGCGCCGCCGCATCGAGGAGACCGCCCGCATCCTCGGGCTCGAACCACTGCTCGAACGCAAGCCCTCGGCGCTATCGGGCGGCCAGCGCCAGCGCGTCGCCATCGGCCGCGCCATGGTGCGCGACCCCTCGGCCTTCCTGTTCGACGAACCGCTCTCCAATCTCGATGCGCAGTTGCGCGCGCAGATGCGCCTGGAGATCAAGCGCCTGCACCAGCGGCTCGGCCGCACCATCGTCTTCGTCACCCACGATCAGGTCGAGGCGATGACGCTGGCCGACCGTATCGTCGTGATGCGCGACGGCCGCATCCTCCAGGTCGGTGCGCCGATGGAACTCTACGAGAAGCCGGCCGATGTCTTCACGGCCCGCTTCATCGGCTCGCCGACGATGAACATCCTCGCCGGCAAGGCGAGCAGCGCCGACGGAAGACCGAGGCTGGAGCTGGCCGGCAACGCTATCGAACTGGCGCCCCGTCCGGCGCCCCTGCCGGCGGACGTGCTGGTCGGCGTGCGTCCGCAGGAACTGCGCTTGCTCCGCTCCGGCGAGGATGCGGATCTCTTGCTCACCGGCAAGGTCGCGGTCGTCGAGCCGCTGGGGTCCGAGACCTTCGTCCATGTCGAGCATGGCGACGCGCTGATCCTTGCCTCGGCCTCGGCCAAGGCGCCTCCGGTCGTCGGCCACGAGGTGCGCCTCGGAGCCGGCATCGATGCCCTGCGCCTGTTCGACGCGTCGACCGAGCGCGCCCTATGAACGCCGGGCGCGACCTCGTCCTCAGCATCGGCCGGCTCTACTGCGACATCGTCTTCCGCGGGCTCAGCGCGCTGCCGCGCCTCGGCGAGGAGCGTTTCGCGCAGGACGTCTCGATCGTGCCCGGCGGCGGTGGATACATCACGGCCGCCCATCTCGCCTCGCTTGGGACTCAGGCGGGCCTCCTTGCCCGCATCGGGACGGACCCGCTTTCCGGCACGCTCGCCTCCGCTTTGACAGAGAGCGGCGTCGATCTGCGCTGGCTCGAACGCGCGCCCGAAGCCGGCCCGCAGCCGACGGTCGTGATGGTGCGGGATGGCGAGCGCGCCTTCCTCTCGCGGCGCGCGGGCAGCGCCCGACCGACGACGCTGGACGCCGCCCTTGCCAACCCGGCCGCGCGCCACCTCCACATCGCCGAGTTCGCCACGCTCGCCGAAATTCCCGATCTGATCGAGATCGCGAAAGGGGCCGGTCTCACCGTCTCGCTCGATCCGAGCTGGGACGACGACTGGATCCGCCGGCCCGACCTGGTCGCGCGTGCCGCCGGTGCCGATATCTTCCTGCCAAACGCCGCGGAGGCACGCGCCATCACGGGCTGCGAGGATCTCGACCGGGCTGGCAAACGTCTCGCCCGGCATTTCTCCATGGTGGTGATCAAGGATGGCAGCCATGGCGCGCGCCTCTTCGAGCGTGGCGACGCCATCGTCCTGCCTGCCCCCGAAGGCGGGCCGGTTCTCGATACCACGGGCGCGGGCGATGCTTTCAATGCCGGTTTCCTCGCCGCGTGGTTGGCTGGCCGCGCACCGAAGCAGGCGCTGGCGGACGGCATCGCCTGCGGAACGCTGTCGGTGCGTTCAGTCGGGGGAGCCGGGACGCGGCTCGACCGTGCCGCCGTCGACGCCATGAGCCGGGGCCTGTTGCTCAGCCCGGACCGGGTCGATGCCTGAGGCCCGCCTCACCCGCGAGGCGGCGGAAGCCGCCGAGGTCGCCGCCCGCCAGATCGCGGCCAACGGCGACGCGCTGGCGCGGCTGGGCGAACGCCTGCGCCGACGCAGGCCGGCCTTCATCGCGACCTGCGCCCGCGGCTCCTCCGACCACGCCATGACCTACGGCAAGTACCTGCTGGAACGCACGCTGGGCCTGCCAGTCGCCTCGCTCGGCCCGAGTCTCGCTTCGGTCTATGGCGAAGAGCTCGACCTCTCGGGCGCGGTGTTCATAGCGGCATCGCAGTCCGGCCGCAGCCCGGACGCCTTGCGTCTGACCGAGACGGCCAGACGCGGCGGCGCGCTCACGATAGGCCTGATCAACGACATGCAGTCGCCGCTCGCCGGGCTCGTCGACGTTGCCTTGCCGCTGGGCGCCGGCCCCGAGACCAGTGTTGCGGCGACCAAGAGCTTCCTCGCGACCGGTATCGCGCTTCTTCATCTCACTGCGGCCTGGAGCTGCGAGCGTGGTCTGTCGGATGCGCTCGTCAGGTCCCCCGAGCTGCTCAGGCAGGCGGGCCTCTGCGACTGGTCGCCCCTGTTCGACCGGCTCGCGGGTGCTACGAGCCTCTATGTCATCGGCCGCGGGCTCGGACTCGGCATCGCCCAGGAAATGGCACTCAAGTTCAAGGAAACCTGCCGCATTCATGCCGAGGCGTTCAGCGCCGCAGAAGTGCTGCACGGGCCGCTCGCGCTGGTGGGGCCGGGCTTTCCGGCGCTCGTCCTCGACCCCGGCGACGAGGGCAGCGCCAGCACGCTCGCGGCAGCGCGCACCATCGCCTTGC
>NZ_JBIWYK010000099.1:0-8801 GCF_044752385.1 Allobosea sp. CER48
GGAGGTTCCGACTCGAACCGGAGAAACAGCCAACGAGAAGCCGCCCGTTCGCAAACAAAGAAGCCGCCCTTTCGGAGCGGCTGCGAGCGTCTCTGAGAATGAGGATGGTGCCGCAAGAGGGATTCGAACCCCCGACCCCCTCATTACGAATGAGGTGCTCTACCAGCTGAGCTATTGCGGCAACGGGAGGCGCTGTAACAGCCGCCGCCGGGCTTGGCAAGCCCAACTCGGCATCGTGCACAGCCGCGCTGCACAAGCGCCGAGCGGGCCGCTCCGGCCAACGACTCTAGTCCTTCCGCAGCTTCTCCGTCTCCGGCTTCTCCTGGCCGAGCGCGACGATGCCGCGGCGGATGGCGCGCGTGCGTGTGAAGTGCTTGTGCAGCGTCTCGCCGTCGCCATAGCGAATGGCCCGCGTGAGCAGTGCGAGATCCTCGTTGAAGCGGCCCAGCATCTCCAGCACCGCTTCCTTGTTGTGCAGGAAGACATCGCGCCACATCGTCGGGTCGGAAGCTGCGATGCGGGTGAAGTCGCGGAAGCCGCCGGCCGAGAACTTGATCACCTCGGACTGCGTCACCGCCTCGAGATCCTCTGCCGTGCCGACGATGTTATAGGCGATGAGATGCGGCAGATGGCTGGTGACGGCCAGCACGAGGTCATGGTGCTGCGCGCTCATCACCTCGACCAGCGCGCCCATGCCTTCCCAGAACTGGCGCGTCCTGGCGATGGCCGCGGGGTCGGTTCCCTCCGGCGGCGTCAGGATGCACCAGCGGTTGAGGAACAGGCTGGGAAAGCCCGCATCGGGCCCCGAATTCTCGGTGCCCGCCACCGGGTGGGCCGGCACGAAGGAGACGCCTTCCGGCAGGTGCGGCGACACGGCATCGACGACCGAGCCCTTGACCGAACCAACGTCCGACAGGATCGCGCCCGGCTTCAGTTCGGACGCGATCTCGGCCGCGACCTCCCCGCAGGCGCCGACCGGCACGCACAGGATGACGTGGTCGGCATCAACCGCCGCCTCCGACGCCGTGTCAGCGACGGCATGGCCAAGATCAAGCTCGCGCGCCCGCTTGCGGACCGCTTCGTCGCGGTCGGCCAGAATGATCGTACCGGCGAGGTTCAGCTCCTTCGCCGCGCGCGCGATCGACGAGCCGATCAGCCCGATGCCGATGATGGCGAGGCGGGCGAAGACCGGCTCGGAACGGCGCGGCGCGAAGCTTTCCGCCATCTCGATCACGCCTTGAGGAATTCGGCGAGCGCGGCGACGACGAGGCGGTTCGCCTCTTCGCTGCCGATCGTCATGCGCAGGGCATCGGGCAGGCCATAGCTGCCGACGGCGCGCAGGATGAGGCCGCGCTGGGTCAGGAAGGCATCGGCCTCCTTGGCGGTCTTGCCCGGCGCTCTGGTGAAGTGGATCAGCACGAAATTGCCGACCGACGGGGTGACGGTGAGACCGAGCTTCTCGATCTCGGCCGTCGTCCAGGCCAGCCATTTCTCGTTGTGCTCGATCGCGGCCGCGACATGGGCCTCGTCGGCAACGGCGGCGGCGCCGGCCTCGATCGCGGCGCCGTTGACGTTGAACGGGCCACGAATGCGTTCGAGCGCGTCGACGACGTGCGCCGGAGCGTAAAGCCAGCCGATGCGGAGGTTGGCGAGCCCGTAGATCTTCGAGAACGTCCGCGTCATCACGACATTGTCGCTCTCGGCGACGAGTTCGAGGCCCGAAGCGTAGTCGTTGCGACGGACATACTCGGCATAGGCCGCGTCGAGCACGAGCAGCACATGCGGCGGCAGGCCGGCCTGCAGGCGCTTGACCTCGTCGAAGGGCAGATAGGTCCCGGTCGGGTTGTTGGGGTTGGCGAGGAAGACGATCTTCGTCTGCGGCGTCACCGCAGCGAGGATGCCATCGACATCGGCGGTGTAGTTCTTCTCGGGCACGATGACCGGCTTGCCGCCGGCGGCGAGGATGGCGATGCGATAAACGAGAAAGCCGTACTGGCTGTAGATGCCTTCGTCGCCGCTACCAAGATAAGCCTTTGTGACGAGCTCGAGCAGCTCATCCGAACCGTTGCCGCAGATGATCCGTGCGGGATCGAGGCCGTAGCGGCCGGCGATCGCCTGCTTGAGCTTGCTCGACGTACCGTCGGGATAGAGCTCCAGCTTCGCGGCGAGGCCCTCGAAGGCCGCGATCGCCTTGGGGCTCGGGCCGAGCGGGGTCTCGTTGGAGGAGAGCTTGTGCAGCTTCACGCCGGCGGGCGCGGCGGATTTGCCGGGGACGTAAGCCTCGATGTCGAGGACGCCGGGACGCGGGGTGGGACGGGTCGCCATGGTGATTGACCTTGCAGCGGGAAACAGAGCGCGCCCGCTCAACGGGCGGATTTGACGGCGAAGCGGGCGGCGTGGCTGCCGACTTCGGAGAAGTCGCTGAGGCCGGCGGGGACCAGAGCCTCGCGGATCGCGGCCTGATCGACCTCGCCGGAGGCTGCGACCAGCAGCGACAGATGCGAGCCGTCCGCCGCGGAGGCGGAGACTTCGGCCAGATGCTCGGCGAGGCCATGGCGCAGGTTTTCGGACCAGCGCTCGACGCGGGCGGCGTAGAGCGCGATCTCGCGCACCGCGGCGTCGGTGAGAGGCTTGGCGATGCAGTAGACCGGCGTGCCCGCCGGATGATCGGGCCGCTCGATGAAGGGCAGACGCGCGATGATCTTGGGCTTGTCGGGGCCGATAAGCTCTCGCCACCAGATGCCGGCGCTGGCGCCCTGATCCATGCGGAAGATACCGAGGTCTCCGGCCGATTCCGCGACGGCACGGATGACCGCGCGGGCATCCTCATGCGGAACGAAGGGCACGGTGAAGCCGAAATGGAAACGGGCGGAGTCGCGCATCGCCGGATCGCCGCCGGAGACGTCCGCATGCACGGAGTAATTCGCCTGCACATAGGTGAAGGTGGCGATGATGATGCGCCAGATGCTCTCGACCGTGTCGAGCGGCAGCAGCCCCTTATGACGCAGCGCCAGCCGCTTCATCATGTCGGCCTCGCGGCCGGGGCGGAAGGCGGATCCGGAGGCCTGCGTCTTCTTGACCGAGATGAGCGTCTCGATGATCTGCGAGCGCTCCATCAGCAACGCATGCATGTCGCCGTCGATGCGGTCGATCTCGGCGCGTAGATCGGCAAGGGTGGTCGGGGCGGCTTCGGTCATGGCAACGCGCTTTCCGGCAAGGCCACGCTCCTTAGCGCTCCGGCGCGGCCTTGGCAAAGCCGGCTGCACAGTCCTGCGTTGACAGCAGCGCCACGGCACGGCATCGCTAGGGTTCGATTTTCCGAACGCCTGGACCGGCAAGACAAATCCAACTGTCGAAGCGGACGAAATGAGCGATCTCTCCCCCAGCCTGGCCGATCCGCAAAAGGAGGCGAACGAGCCTTCGAGCCAGGTCGCGCGGTTCGGGCCCGAGACGCCGCTGCTGATGGATTGCGGCGTGGTGCTCGACCACTGGCAGATCGCCTACCAGACCTATGGGGAGTTGAACGCGGCTCGGTCCAACGCCGTCCTGGTCTGCCATGCGCTGACAGGCGACCAGTATGTGGCGAGCCGCAACCCGATCACCGGCAAGGGCGGCTGGTGGACCTCGATGATCGGGCCGGGCAAGCCGATCGATACCGACCGCTTCTACGTGATCTGCGCCAATGTGATCGGCGGCTGCACCGGCACGACCGGCCCGGCCTCGACCAATCCGGCAACGGGCAAGCCCTGGGGCCTGTCCTTCCCGGTCGTCACCATCCGCGACATGGTGCGGGCGCAGGCCGCGCTCGTCGACTCGCTGAGCATCGAGACCCTGTTCTGCGTCGCCGGCGGCTCTATGGGCGGCATGCAGGTGCTGCAATGGGCGGCGAGCTACCCTGCCCGCGTATTCTCGGCCCTGCCGCTGGCCACCGGCGCCAAGCATTCGGCGCAGAACATCGCCTTCCACGAAGTCGGCCGGCAGGCGGTGATGGCCGATCCGGACTGGCGGCGGGGGCGCTATCTCGAAGAAGGCACGCGTCCCGCCAAGGGCCTGTCGGTGGCGCGGATGGGCGCGCATATCACCTATCTCTCGGAACAGGCGCTGCACCGAAAATTCGGCCGCAAGCTGCAGGACCGGGAGGCGCCGACCTTCTCCTTCGACGCCGATTTTCAGGTCGAAAGCTATCTGCGGCATCAGGGCTTGAGCTTCGTCGAGCGCTTCGACGCCAATTCGTATCTCTATGTCACCCGCGCGATGGACTATTTCGACCTCGCGGCCGACCATGACGGCGTGCTGGCGCGCGCCTTCGCGGGAACCAAGACACGCTTCTGCGTGGCATCCTTCACCTCGGACTGGCTGTTCCCGACTGCGGATTCCCGCGCGATCGTCCATGCGCTGAACGCGGCTGGCGCCTCGGTCTCCTTCGTCGAGCTCGAAAGCGACAAGGGGCACGACGCCTTCCTGCTGGAAGAGCCCAATCTCTTCGCCACCACCCGCGGCTTCATCGGCGCGGCGGCACGGGCACGCGGACTCTGAGCATGGCCTTCAGCGACAACCAGACCCACCGCATCGACCTGCGACTCGTCGCCGAGATGGTGACGCCGGGCACGCGCGTGCTCGATGTCGGCTGCGGCGACGGCGCCTTGCTGGCCCTTCTCGCGGAAACCCGCAGGGTCGATGCGCGCGGTATCGAACTGTCTCGCGAGGGCGTGGCCGATTGCGTGACGCGGGGGCTTTCGGTGATCCAGGGCGACGCCGATACCGACCTCGTCGACTATCCCGACGACTCGTTCGACTACGTCATCCTGTCGCAGACGATCCAGGCGACCCGCAATCCGCGTCTCGTGCTGGAACAGATGCTGCGCATCGGCCGGCACGCCATCGTCTCCTTCCCGAACTTCGGGCATTGGCGGATGCGCTCCCAGGTGTTCTTCCAGGGGCGCATGCCGGTGACCGACGCCCTGCCCTATTCATGGTGGGATACGCCGAACATCCATTTCTGCACGATCCGCGACTTCGTCACACTCTGCGACCAGATCGGCGCCAAGAAGGAGCGTGCCGTCGCGCTCGATGCCGCCGGAGGGCGCGTCGGCGTCAACGCACCCTGGTGGTTCTGGAACCTGTTCGGTGCACAGGCGGTGTTCCTGCTGAAACGGGGCTGAACCCTTCTCCCCCTCGGGGATGGCGAAGCCGTGACGGATGAGGGCCGCGCACCGGCCAAAAGAAAAGGGCCGCTTGCGCGACCCTTCCCTCATCCGCCTGCTCCGCAGACACCTTCTCCCTCGTACGGAGAAGGGAACAGCGGTCAGTTCAGCGCGACACCGGCCGGCCGCTTCTCCTTGACGGCTGCGACGGAGCCCAGCATCAGCGACCCCGGCCCGACCGTGATCGGAACCGTTTCGCCGTCGACAATCTCGCCGCCGAGGATCGCTTCCGCCAGCGGGTCCTGCACCGACTTCTGAATCACGCGCTTCAGCGGGCGCGCGCCATAGGCCGGGTCGTAACCCTTGTCCGCCAACCACTCGCGCGCCTCCTTCGAAAGCTCGAGGGTGATCTTGCGGTCGGTCAGCAGCTTCTGCAGCCGCGCCATCTGGATATCGACGATCGCATCCATGTCCTTCCGCCGCAGGCGATGGAACAGGATGATGTCGTCGATCCGGTTCAGGAACTCCGGCCGGAAGGCATGGCGGACCACGCCCATGACCTCGTCGCGAACCGCGTCGCTGTCCTGCCCTTCGGGCTGGTTCACCAGGAACTCCGAACCGAGGTTCGAGGTCATGATGATCAGCACGTTGCGGAAGTCGACGGTGCGGCCCTGTCCGTCCGTCAGGCGCCCGTCGTCGAGCACCTGCAGCAGGACGTTGAACACGTCCGGATGCGCCTTCTCGACCTCGTCGAAGAGCACGACCTGATAGGGCCGGCGGCGGACCGCCTCCGTCAGGGCCCCGCCCTCCTCATAGCCGACATAGCCGGGAGGCGCGCCGATCAGCCGGGCGACCGAGTGCTTCTCCATGTACTCGGACATGTCGATGCGAACGAGCGCCGTGTCGTCGTCGAACAGGAACGAGGCGAGCGCCTTGGTCAGCTCGGTCTTGCCGACGCCGGTGGGGCCGAGGAACATGAAGGAGCCGATCGGGCGGTTCGGGTCCTGCAGGCCGGCGCGGGCGCGACGGACCGCGGTCGAGACCGCCTCCACCGCCTCCTTCTGCCCGACGACGCGGGAGCCGAGGACCTCCTCCATGCGGAGCAGCTTCTCCTTCTCGCCTTCGAGCATCCGGTCGACCGGCACGCCGGTCCAGCGCGAGACGACCGCGGCCACGTGATCAGGCGTCACCGCCTCCTCGACCATGCCGGCGCTCTCGCCCTTCTCCTCGATCTCGGCCAGCTTCTTCTCGAGCTGCGGAATCTCGCCGTAGGCGAGTTCGCCCGCCCGCTGATACTCGCCCTTGCGCTGCGCCTGGGCGAGCTCGTTGCGGGCATTGTCGAGCTTGGTCTTGATCTCCGCCGCCTGGCCGAGCTTGTCCTTCTCGGCCTTCCACTTGGCCGTGATCGTGTCGGAGCGCGACTCCAGGTCAGCCAGCTCGGATTCGAGCCGCTTCAGCCGCTCCTTCGAGCCGGCATCGCTCTCCTTCTTGAGCGCCTCCTGCTCGATCTTGAGACGGACGATCTCACGATCGATCGAATCCAGCTCCTCGGGCTTGGAGTCCACCTGCATGCGCAGGCGCGCCGAAGCCTCGTCGACAAGGTCGATCGCCTTGTCCGGGAGGAAGCGATCGGTGATGTAGCGGTTCGACAACGTCGCGGCCGAGACCAGCGCCGAATCCGTGATGCGGACGCGATGGTGCTGCTCGTATTTCTCCTTCAGGCCGCGCAGGATCGAGATGGTGTCCTCAACCGTCGGCTCCTCGACGAAAACGGGCTGGAAGCGCCGTGCCAGCGCGGCGTCCTTCTCGACATATTTCCGGTACTCGTCGAGCGTGGTCGCGCCGACGCAGTGCAGCTCGCCGCGCGCCAGAGCAGGCTTCAGCAGGTTGGACGCATCCATCGCGCCGTCGGTCTTGCCGGCGCCGACGAGCGTATGCATCTCGTCGATGAACAGGATCACGCCACCATCCGAGGAGGAAACCTCGGTCAGCACTGCCTTCAGGCGCTCCTCGAACTCGCCGCGATACTTCGCGCCGGCGATGAGCGAGCCCATGTCGAGCGCGAGCAGCTCCTTGTCCTTCAGGCTCTCGGGCACGTCGCCGTTGACGATCCGCAGGGCGAGGCCCTCGGCGATGGCGGTCTTGCCGACTCCGGGCTCGCCGATCAGGACGGGGTTGTTCTTGGTCCGGCGCGACAGCACCTGGATCGTGCGGCGGATCTCCTCGTCGCGGCCGATCACCGGGTCGAGCTTGCCCTCGCGCGCCGCCGCGGTGAGGTCGCGCGCATATTTCTTCAGCGCGTCATAGGCCTGCTCGGCCGACGCAGAATCAGCGGTGCGACCCTTGCGGATCGCCTCTATCGCCGCGTTGAGCGCCTGCGGCGTCACGCCGGCCTTCGAAAGGGCCTTGCCGGCCTCCGTGTCCTTCTCGATCGCGAGAGCAAGCAGCAGCCGCTCGACCGTGACGAACGAATCGCCGGCCTTCTCGGCCGCCTTCTCGGCGGTGTCGAAAACGCGGGCGAGGCCCGGCGTCAGGTTGAGACCACCTGACCCGCCCGAAACCTTCGGCAACTTGGCCAAGGACTGGTCGACAAGCTGCAGCGCGAAGCGCGACTGGCCGCCGGCGCGGTCGATCAGGCCTGCCGCCATGCCTTCATTGTCGTCGAGCAACGCCTTGAGCAGATGCTCCGGCGTGAACTGCTGGTTGCCCTCCCGCAACGCGATCGTCTGCGCCGCCTGGAGGAAGCCCTTCGCGCGATCCGTATATTTTTCAATGTTCATTCAGCTATCTCCGCCCGCAGGGCGCGTCCCGTAGCAACGCAGACCCTGCTGCCTTTCATCAGGATAGGGCGCCACGATGGGCCGCCCCTCGCACCCCAAGATAGTGTGACATTGGCGCAACGGAAGGGGGGCCGACGACAATTGACCTGACCCGAATGGCAGGCGCAGATCGGGTATGGCCGGGACCAAGCGACAGCAGGCGATTCGTCGGGCGCTGAGAGCGCTGGCGCCCGGCATTCCGCTCTCGGATGCCGAGGCGGTGATCACCTTGGCGGAGCGGCGCCACATGAAGGATCTGCCGCCCTCAACCGCGCTCTGGCTCGCGCTCGGCAGCCATGTCCGCCATGTCCATACCGATTACGAGCGCTTGCTCACCGACGGCTATGACCGCGACGCCGCCCGCTTCTTCGTCGCCGATGAGACGGACGCGGTACTCTCCAGCTGGGGCTGTCAGCGCTCCGTAAGCGAAGGCGAGGACGAGTAGGCCCAATCGCCGCCCCGGAGACTCGTCGCCCTCTGCGATGCGATGCCAGCGACGGATCGAAACGGACACAAGATTTGAACTGTCAGGACCGGCTCCCGCCGCTATGGTCCGGCACTCTGCCCTTTTCGGACCCGACCATGCGCATCGAAACGCTCTACCGCTACCCCGTGAAGGGCCTCTCGCCGGAGCGACTTCAGCGCGCCGATCTCCCGACCGACGGCTTTTTTCCCGGAGACAGGCTGTTCGCGATCGAGAACGGCCCATCGGGCTTCGATCCGGCCGAGCCGGTGCACCAGCCGAAGATCAAGTACCTGATGCTGATGCGCAACGAGTCTCTCGCACGGTTGCGCAGCCGCTATGACGATGCGAGCGGCGACCTCGTCATTCACGAAG
>NZ_JBIWYK010000100.1:0-8729 GCF_044752385.1 Allobosea sp. CER48
GCCGGACCTTCACATGCGCGCGGCACAGGCGGGTTTGGACGACGTCCTCGCCAAGTTCGATCGCCGGGCCCTGCTGGGCGAGCTCAACGCCGGCAGCGTCGACATGAGGCACGCGGCATGACCTATGCCTCTTCCGAGAAACCGTCTCCCGTCGGCGCCGCCGGCTTCGGCGACTCGCTCGACTACGTGACGATCAGGATCGGCGAGCAACTGCTGGGCCTGCCGATCGGCCGTGTGCAGGACGTATTCATCACGAACCGCATCACCGTGGTACCGCGCGCGCCGAGCGAGATCGTCGGCCTGCTGAACCTGCGCGGCCGCATCGTCACGGCGATTTGCCTGCGCCAGCGCCTCGGCAAGCCGGCCCAGCCCGCTCCCAGCATGCCGGGCGGCACCGAGCTGACAGCGATCGGCATCGACCACAACGGGGAGGCCTACGCCTTGATCGTCGACGCTGTCGGTGAGGTCGTTCGGCTGGACCGGTCCACGCTCGAGCCGCTGCCCGTTCATCTCGATCGCGTCTGGACCGCGCTGGCGACAGGTGTTCACCGCCTCGCCGACGAACTCCTCGTTATCCTCGATCTCGATGCCGTGCTTGATCTCGACCTTCCTGCCGCCGCCTGAGGCGCCGTTAAACAGTTTCGGAGACCGACCATGAAATATTGCCTTGTCGTCGATGATTCAGCCGTAATCCGCAAGGTCGCTCGGAGAATCCTGGAAGGTCTCCAGTTCCGCATCGCCGAAGCGGAAGACGGTGCGCGCGCCATCGACGCCTGCAAGGGTGAAATGCCGGATGCCGTGCTGCTCGACTGGAACATGCCGATCATGGACGGCTACGAGTTCCTGCGCACGCTGCGCCAGATGCCGGGCGGCAAACGGCCGAAGGTCGTGTTCTGCACCACCGAGAACGATATCGCGCATATCGCGCGCGCCATGCATGCCGGGGCCGACGAATACATCATGAAGCCCTTCGACAAGGAGATCGTGGCTTCGAAGTTCCATCAGGTCGGCCTGCTCTAAGGCTGCCGGTTTGGACAGGACCGAGCCGCCGCCCGCGCGAGCGGGCGACCCGACGGGCAAGACCAGCATGATGCCGACCCGCTTGCACTCTTCTGCTCAGCCTCACCGGCACAAGACGGTGGTGATCGCCGATGATTCCGTCGTCGTGCGCGGGCTGTTTGCGCGTTGGCTCGGAGAGGCCGGCCATTTTCATGTCGTAGCGGTGGCCGGGGACGGTGAAACCGCAGTCGCCCATGCGACGCGATACAAGCCCGATGTGATGGTGCTGGACCTCGACATGCCGGGTGTCGACGGAGCCACGGCCTTGCCGCAGATCCTCAAGGAAAGCCCCCATACCGGCATTCTGCTCGCCGCCACGCTCAACGAGCGGAATACGCGCATCGCGCTGGAATGCATGACAAAGGGCGCGATGGATGTCGTTTCGAAGCCCGACAGCCGCGTCGGCATGACATTGTCGCTCGATTTCCGCAGCGAGTTCCTGCTCAAGCTCGGCAATGTCGCCCATACGGCGGTCAAGCCAGGCACGCTGCCGCCGGAAGTCGACCTCGTGGATCTGCCGCATGGCGGGCCGGTCAATCTGCGCCCGCTGGTCTCGATGATGCCGCGCTATCTCGTCATCGGAGCCTCGACGGGCGGGCCGCGTGCCGTCGCGAAGGTGCTGTTCGACATCGGCGAGGGCCTGAACGACCTGACGACACTGGTCGTGCAGCATATGCCGCCACTGTTCACCGCTTCCTTTGCCGAGCAGATCGCCGGCCAGATCGGCATTCCCGCGCGGGAGCCTTGCGACGGCGAACGGCTCATGCGCGGCACTGTCTATATCGCCCCTGGAGGCCGCCATCTCGGCATCGATCGCCGCCTCGGCCACATTGTCGCCCGCATCGGCGACGAGGCCCCGGTGAACTTCTGCCGCCCGGCCGTGGATGTGTTGTTCGGCGATGCCGCGCGCCATCTCGGGGCCGCAGCCCTCGGACTGGTGCTGACCGGCATGGGGAGTGACGGCACCGAGGGCGCTGGCGCCCTGCGCCGGGCCGGTGCGGCCGTTCTGGCACAGGACGAGGCAACCAGCACGATCTGGGGCATGCCCGGCTCGATCGTGCGCGCCCATCATGCGAGCAGCGTCATCCCGCTCGACGAGATCGGAACCTCGATCCGCTGCCTGGTGCGGGGAGTACAGCCCGCATGACCGACGCCGATTTCACCTTCCTGCGGCTGTTGCTCCAGCAGCGTTCAGGCCTCTCGCTGACCGCCGACAAGCAATATCTGGCCGAAAGCCGCCTTGGCATCCTTTGCCGCCGGCGCGGCGTCGCCGACATCACGGCACTCGTCTCGCAGCTCCGGCTGGGCCGCGACCGTGCTCTGGAGAACGCCGTCGTCGATGCGATGACGACGAACGAGACGCTGTTCTTTCGTGACCGCACGCCCTTCGAGCTGTTCCGCGAGATCATTCTGCCGGAGCGCCTCGCTGCCAACGCAGGCAGCCGCTCGCTGCGCATCTGGTGCGCCGCCGTGTCGAGCGGCCAGGAGGCCTATTCCCTGGCCATGATGCTCGATGAAGCCGCCGCCCTGCTTGCAGGCTGGAAGATCGAGATCATCGGAACGGACATCTCCACCGAGATTCTCGAGAAGGCACGCGCCGGTCTCTACAGCCAGTTCGAGATCCAGCGTGGCCTGCCGATCCAGATGCTGCTCAAGCATTTCGAGCAGCGCGGCGACAAATGGCAAGTCTCTCAGCAGTTGCGCGGAATGGTCGAGTTCCGCCAGCACAATCTCCTGGAGCGGAACGACCATTTCGGCCGCTTCGATGTGATCTTCTGCCGCAACGTGCTGATCTATTTCGACGTCCCGACCAAGGCGAAGGTGTTGGAGCTGCTGGCTCCGCGCCTCGTTTCCGATGGCGCCTTCATCCTCGGCGCCGCCGAAACCGTCCTTGGCCTGGCGACGCCCTTCGCCTGCGATCCCGAGCATCGCGGCCTCTATCGCCGGTCTGCCCCCGCGCCCCAACCGCGTGCCAACGCGACGCGCAGCTTCCAGACCGGCATCGAGCCCCTGGCCGGCTGGCGCGGCTGACAGTCCCGCTCAGCAGCCCGCAAACAAAAACCCCGCCTCTCGGCGGGGTCCCGTCAACCTGTCGTGTACATCCGACGATCAGGTCAAAAACTGTATGCCGTCGCTTCATGACCGCCCGATGACGGGCGCGCGACGGAACCGTGTCAGGCGGGGATGCGTTCTTCTGCGTCGGACGGCTCGCGCAGGACATAGCCACGGCCCCACACCGTCTCGATGTAATTCTTGCCGTCGGACGCGTTCGCCAGCTTCTTGCGCAGCTTGCAGATGAAGACGTCGATGATCTTGAGCTCGGGCTCGTCCATGCCGCCGTAGAGATGGTTCAGGAACATCTCCTTGGTCAGCGTGGTGCCCTTCCGGAGCGAGAGCAGCTCCAGCATCTGGTATTCCTTGCCGGTCAGGTGCACCCGGGCGGCATCGACCTCGACCGTCTTGGTGTCGAGATTGACGACCAGATCGCCGGTGGTGATGACCGACTGGGCGTGCCCCTTCGAGCGACGCACGATCGCGTGGATCCGGGCGACCAGTTCGTCCTTGTGGAATGGCTTGGTGAGGTAGTCGTCGGCGCCGAAGCCGAGGCCCTTCACCTTGTCCTCGATGCCGGCGAGGCCGGAGAGGATCAGGATCGGCGTCTTGACCTTGGCGACACGCAAGGAGCGGAGCACCTCGTAGCCCGACATGTCCGGCAGGTTCAGGTCGAGCAGGATGATGTCGTAGTCGTAGAGCTTGCCGAGATCGACACCCTCTTCGCCGAGATCCGTCGTGTAGACGTTGAAGCTCTCGGATTTGAGCATGAGCTCGATGCTTTGAGCGGTCGCGCTATCGTCCTCGATCAGCAGAACCCGCATGTCCACGTCCCCAATTTCGCCCGCAGGGCAGGTTTGACCGTTGCTTACGCCCGGACCGTTCGGCCCTCGACGACGACGCACTTGCCCAATGAAACGCCACGCGACACGCTACGAGGAAACTGGTTAACAAACCGTGATTCCCAAGCGCAAGCGCTTCCTCGGAGAAAGTTAACGATCCTTGTCGAGGTGAGTCGAATTTGACACGGATCGGATGGCTCTCGCCCGCGAAAACGCCTTTTCGCGGAGGATGCTTCGGGAAACAGGATCAAATGGCCCTGCGACACGTGGCAGCCTCGATCCGCAGTGTTAATCACAGAGCTTAACGGCTGGTAAATGAGCGCAATTTGTTAGGAACCCTTACCAAATCATCCACAGGGGCGCTTCGCCCGAATTCCCGCTGGACCTTCCGGCCCGGCAAGGACGATACCGCTCCATGAATTCTCCCTCGCACGGCCATGATCGCCTCTCCGCCCTCGCCTCCGCGATCGAGCATCTCGAGGGCGTGAGCGTCTACGGTCGCGTCATCGGCGTCCGCGGGCTGCTCGTCGAGGTCGCAGGGCCGATCGGCGCCATGAGCCTGGGCGGGCGTGTCGGCATCGAGATCGCCCCCGGTACGCGCGTCCCCTGCGAGGTCGTCGGCTTCTCCGGAGAGAAGGCGCTGGTGATGCCCTTCGGCGGGCTCGACGGCGTGCGCCGCGGTTGCCCCGTCCATGTCGATCGCGCCCAGCCCGGGCTGCGCCCCAACCCCGCCTGGCTCGGTCGCGTCATCGATGCGCTCGGGCGGCCGGTCGATGGTGGCCCGCCGCTGCCGCAGGGCGACACGCTCTATGCCTTCCGCAACGACCCGCCGCCCGCCCATTCGCGCCGCCGCGTCGGTCGGCCGCTCGATCTCGGCGTGCGTTCCCTGAACGCATTCCTGACCTGCTGCATCGGCCAGCGCATGGGCATCTTCGCAGGCTCCGGCGTCGGCAAGTCCGTGCTGCTCTCGATGCTCGCGCGCTATGCGCAGGCCGACGTCAACATCATCGGCCTCGTCGGCGAGCGCGGCCGCGAAGTGCAGGAGTTCCTCCAGGAGGATCTCGGCCCGCAGGGCCTCGCCCGCTCGATCGTCGTGGTCGCCACCTCGGACGAGCCGGCCCTGATGCGCAAGCAGGCGGCGCTGACCACACTGGTGCTGGCGGAGTACTTTCGCGACCGCGGCCTGCAGGTGATGTGCCTGATGGACTCGGTCACGCGCTTTGCCATGGCGATGCGCGAGATCGGCCTCGCCGCGGGCGAACCGCCGACCACCAAGGGCTACACGCCGACCGTCTTCGCCGAGCTGCCCCGCCTGCTCGAGCGCGCCGGCCCCGGCACGGGCGACGGCGCCATCACCGGCCTCTTCACCGTGCTTGTCGATGGCGGCGACCATGACGAGCCGGTGGCGGACGCGGTCCGCGGCATCCTCGACGGCCATATCGTGATGGAGCGCTCGATCGCCGAGCGCGGGCGCTATCCGGCAATCAACATCCTGAAATCGGTCTCGCGAACCATGCCGCGCTCCTGCGATCCCGCCTATTATCCCGTCGTCCAGAAGGCCCGCGCCACGCTGGCGACCTATGCCGACATGGAAGAGCTGATCCGGCTCGGCGCCTATCGCCAGGGCGCCTCGGCCGAGGTCGACGAAGCCATCCGCCTCAATCCGGCGCTCGAAGCCTTCCTGAAGCAGTCGAAGGACGAAGCGACATCCCTCCCGGAATGCTACGCTCGCCTCGCTGCGATCATGGGCGGCGGCTGATGCCACCGATCAGCCCCTTGCTCGGGATGCCCCATCGATGATCGCTTCGGTTCTGGTCGGCCTCGTCGCCCTCATCCACATCTACATCGTCGTTCTGGAAATGTGGCTTTGGGACACGCCCCGCGGTCGCAAGGCATTCGGGCTCACACCGGAATTCGCGAAGCAGACGAAGGTTCTGGCCGCCAATCAGGGGCTTTACAACGGCTTCCTCGCGGCCGGGCTGATCTGGGGGCTCTGGCTCGGCAGCGGCGGCCTCGCGATCAAGGCATTCTTCCTCGGCTGCGTCGTCGTCGCCGGGCTCTTTGGCGCAGCCACGGCCAGCCGCAAGATCCTCTTCATCCAGGCGCTGCCGGCGGCGCTCGCGCTCCTCGCCCTGCTCTCCGGCCTCTGAGCCTGTCAGGCGCGGGCGAGCATGCGCACCAGCGCGAACATCGCCAGGAAACCGATCGCCTGGATCGCAGCCGAAGCGACCAGCGTCATGTCGGCGCCAAGCCGTTCGACCATGACGGCGAAGAGCAGCGGCGCGGCCGCGAAGGTGATGTTCTGCGGCACGGTGAGCCTGCCGAGCATGGTCGCGAAGCCGTTTCGGCCGAACAGGGCGAGCGGCAGCGTCGCCCGCGCCACCGAGATGACGCCGAGCGCCGCGCTGAACAGCAGCACGAAGCCCGCTGCCGTCGCGATCGTCATCGGCACGAAGGGCAGGACGAGACACATCGCCGGTCCGAGCAGCAGGCCGAGCAGTGCCGTCTTCTCCGCCGGCAGTCGCTCGCCGATCGTCGCGTCGATGGCCCGCGCCGCGATCGTCGCCGGGCCGCTCAGCGTCGCGATCCAGACGGCCTCGGCCTGGGTCAGCCCCGCTTCCTGGAAGAGCGTGATCAGATGCAGCGGCAGTCCCCAGGACACGAGCCCGCTCGCCGAGAACGCCAGCGCGACCAGCCAGAAGGCCACCCTGCGGGACGCGGACGGCACGCGCCCGTCCTCGCCGCTGCTGCGTATTCCGGTCACCGCCGCGGCGGGCCGCACCGGCTGGAAGCGCGGGACGGCGGCATAGATCGGCAGGACGATCGCGATCTGCATCGCCGCGAAGACCAGCAGCGTCACCCGCCAGCCGAAGGCATCCATCAGCGTTGCCGTCAGTGGCCAGAACACGCTCGAGGCAAGGCCGGTCACCAGCATCATCAGGCCGATGACGCGCCGCGTCCTCTCGCCCATCAGTTGGGCGATGGTGACGTTGCCGACATTCGCGAGCGACAGCGCGTGCCCGACTCCGATCACGAACCAGCTGCCGAGATAGCTGACCGGGCCCTGCGCGGCGGCGAGAATGGCGAGCCCGATCGCACAGATCACCGCGCCGACGCACATCGAGCGCCGCGTGCCCTCGCGATCGAGCCGGCGGCCGACCGCCGGCGCCAAGAGCGCCCCGGTGATGAGCAGGATGGTGATGCCGCCAAAGACGATCTCGACGTTCAACCCGAGATCGCGGTCGAGCCCGCTGACCAGCACCGAGGGCGAATAGAAGGTCGAGCCCCAGCCGATGATGCGCGTGAGGGCGAGGCCGGAGAGCAGCAGGCCATGCCCACCGAAACGAGAAGAGGCAGCCAAGACAGGAAATCCGCAGCGGGGCCGAATGGCCGCAAGCGCCAGTCAGTAGATCATTGCGACAATCGGTGGCAGCAGCGGCAGCGCGGCTTGAACATGCGGAAAAAGCAACCCGCCTCGGTAAGGAAAGGTCAACCTCCTTGCGCCATTCTGCGCCTCGTCTCGCGGATGGAGTTCAGGCGCGCGCCGAGGGGTCGGTGGCGGCCGATGCGTAATCAGGAGTTGAAAACGACATGAAGTCGCGAGAGACGCTTCTTCGGCTCAAGCGCTTCCAGGTCGACGAGAAACGTCGCCGGGTAAGCCAGATCGAGATGATGATCGCCGATTTTCACCGGATGGCGAGCGATCTCGACCGCGAGATCCAGGCGGAGGAAACCCGCGCCGGGATCGCCGACCCCGCCCATTTCGCCTACCCGACCTATGCCAAGGCCGCCCTCGGCCGCCGCGACAACCTGCGCCAGTCGGCCGACAACCTGAAGGGCCAGCTCGACGAGGCCAAGGCCGAACTGCAGGAGGCCTTCGAGGACATGAAGAAGGTCGAGATTCTCGATGATCGCGAGCGCGCCTCGGAGCGTGCCGCCGAGGCGGCCCGCGACCAGGCTACCATGGACGCGATCGGGCTGCGCTCGCGCGCCTGACCCGCTGCTTCACGAATTCAAGCGAAAGGGCGGCGTCCGGCGGACGCCGCCCTTTTCTCATGCGATGACCGGATGGTGCGCGACAGCGTCGCGGCGCAGCTTGCCGGAGAGCCGTGGATCGTCGTCGACCTCGACTCCCCGCTTGAAGACCGTGAAGCCGGAACGCTGGTAGAAGGCGAGCGCGGCGGGATGGTCGAGCGTGCAGGTATGCACCCAGAAGCGCGAGATCGGCTTCGCCCAGGCCAGCTCGAGGGCCCGGTTCATCAGCCAGCGGCCGGCCCCCTTGCCCACCACGGGCTCGTCCAGGCCGAAGAACGCGAGCTCCCCCTCCCCCGGCACACGGAAATCGAGCTCGAGCAAACCGACATCCTGCCCGTCATGGCGGGCTGCATACACGGCGACGGCCGGATCGGCGAAGATCGCCTCGAGCTCGGCGCGCGGCTTGGTCAGGCGGCTGAACCACATCCAGCGCTCACCCAGCTGCCGATAGATGCGCAGATAGCGATCGACGTCGCCACGGTCGATCGGATCGAGCGAGAAGCCTTCCGTCGCCGGCGGGTCGGCGCGTTCCTGCGGCCGCTCGAACATCTCCAGCGAGGTCACGATCGTGGCGATCTTGCCCGGCGGCAGGTCGGTCGTTCCGGTGAGGGTGATGGTCAGGCTCTGGGACATGAAAGGCAGGTCGCGTCTCGAAAGGGTGATCGTCGCCGCGATCATGACATGATCAGGTCCGAAAGAGCATCGCGTGATGATGCATGCCCGACGTGACAGCGCAGAGGA
>NZ_JBIWYK010000101.1:0-8677 GCF_044752385.1 Allobosea sp. CER48
GTGCAGTGGCGCCGCTACGGCTATTACGGGCCCGGCTACTACCGCTACAACCGCGGCCCGGCGGTCGGGGCCGGCATCGCGGCCGGCGTCATTGGCGGGGCTCTTGCCGCGGGCGCGCTTGCAGCTCCTCCGCCGCCTCCGGTCTATGTCTATCCCGAGCCGGCGCCGGTCTATGTCGCGCCGCCGGTCTATGGTGCTCCTGCTCCGCGCGCCTATGGCTACAGCGTCGAGGACACCGACGCGGTCGCCTACTGCTCGCGCCGCTTCAGGAGCTACAACCCCGAAACCGGGACTTATATCGCCAAGGGCGGCGTGGAACGCCCCTGCCCCTGACAGGCTCCGACAGTCCGGCCACGGATGATGGCTCCCCGCAGCGATGCGGGGAGTTTGCATTTTCACGGTGGAAAGCGACTTGCCATGGCGGCAGCGATCCCGCTTATCCTGCCGCCTGCCTCAGATCGGAGCGTCTCGTGCGTATCGCCACCTGGAACGTCAACTCGGTCCGCCAGCGTCTCGGCCATCTGCTCGATTTCCTGAAGGAGGCCGAGCCCGATGCGCTGTGCCTGCAGGAAATCAAATGCCTCGACGCCGACTTCCCGCGCGCCGAGATCGAGGCGGCAGGCTGGCAGGTGGAGACCCACGGCCAGAAGACCTTCAACGGCGTCGCCATCCTCAGCCGGTCGCGCCTGGAGGATGTCCGCCGCGGCCTGCCCGGCGATGATGGCGACGAGCAGGCGCGCTATCTCGAGGGCATCCTGCCCTTCGGCGACGGTGTCGTCCGCGTGGCTTCGATCTACCTGCCCAACGGCAACCCTCCGAACACGGAGAAGTATCCCTACAAGCTCGGCTGGATGCAGCGTCTCACGGCCCACGCCCGGATGCTGCTGGAGCAGGAGGAGCCGCTGGTGCTCGCCGGCGACTACAACGTGATCCCGGAGCCGCGCGACGCCCGCGACCCGGCGGCCTGGGTCAGCGACGCGCTGTTCCTGCCGCAGACCCGCGACGCCTTCCGCGCGCTGGTCAATCTCGGCCTGACCGAGGCCCTGCGCAGCACGACCGATGCCGGCGGGCTCTATACCTTCTGGGATTACCAGGCCGGCGCCTGGCAGCGGAACAACGGCATCCGCATCGACCATCTGCTGCTCTCGCCGCAGGCGGCGGACCGCCTGGCGGGCGTGAAAATCGTCAAGCATGTCCGCGGCTGGGAGAAGCCGTCGGACCATGTGCCGGTGATGGTGGAGCTGCACTGAGGCCCGGCGCCGGCGCCCCGCAGGCCCGCCGGCACGCCCCAGGTTCAATTCTGGCTGTTGTTGCCGCCGTTGCGCGAGCTCACCAGATGCTGGCGCTCGATCAGGGCCAGCGCCGCCGAACGATCGGCCGCCGAGGCCGCAGCGAACGCCGCATCATGGCGCTCGAGGATCCAGGCCTCACGTGCCGGATCGGCGCCCTCGCGGGCCATCGCCAGCCACATCAGCCCGAGAACCGGCTGGCGCGGCACGCCTTCGCCGCCGCGAATGAGCATCTCGCCGAAAGCCGCGCGCGCCGGGGCATGGCCCTTCTCGGCTGCGAGCTTCATCCAGCGGGCGGCCTGGCGCGGGTCCCGGCTGGTGCCCTGTCCGGTCATGTAGAGGCGGCCCAGATTGTACTGTCCGTCCGGATCACCGAAATAGGACGCGGCATAGTGGAACATGTCGAAAGCCCGGTCGGGATTGGGCTTCACATAGCTGCCCTTGATCCCGTCGGTGAAATAGCCGCCAAGCGCGACGAATGCGCTGCCGACGATGCGGCCTTCGGCCGTGCCCGGATTCGCGTCCGCATTCTCGTCCGCGATCTTCGAGAAATACTCGAAAGCCTTGAGATCATTGGCCGGGACGCCCTCGCCACCGGCATACATCCGGCCAAGCTTGTACTGCGCAGTGAGATGGCCCTGAGAAGCGGCATATTCCAGCGCGCGCACGGCGCCGATCTTGTTGCCGGCCGTGGAATCCCGCATCCAGGCGCGCAGAGCGTCGCGGGCGCTGGTGAAGGGCACGAGCGGCAGCGCGGTGTGGGCCGTCGGCGTATCGGGAGCGGGAGCGATGGTCGCAGCCCCGGCGCCGCCCGGTACGGAATCATCCGGCTCCGGCAGCGCCCCGCCGGGAATCGCACGCGGCGGCAGCGGCTTCGCGCCTGAGAAGTCCTGGGCCCAGGCGACCTGCGGGCCACCCAGGAACAGGAACAGGCATGCTATGGTCGAGCTAGATATCCGCATAGCAATGGGTTTCTGCAGCCCCTCCTGGGTGGGTGACGGCTCCGCCCTTGGCGGAACCGACCGTCTGCGCGTATTTCCATAGCGCTCCGGAATTGTAGTCGGTCTTCCTAGGCGTCCAGCTCTTACGACGCTCTTCAAGTTCGGCATCAGAAAGGCGGACTGCGAGCTTTCCTGTGATGGCGTCGAGCTCGATGATATCGCCGTCGCGGATGAGGCCGATCGGCCCGCCGACAGCGGCTTCGGGGCCGACATGGCCGACGCAGAAACCGCGCGTCGCACCCGAGAATCGGCCGTCTGTGATGAGCGCGACCTTGTCACCCATGCCCTGTCCGTAAAGGGCGGCGGTGGTCGACAGCATCTCGCGCATGCCGGGGCCGCCCTTGGGTCCCTCGTACCGGATGACGATGACGTCGCCCACCTCATAGGTCCGGTCCCTGACGGCCTCGAAGGCGTCCTCTTCCCGGTCGAAGCAGCGTGCGGGACCGGTGAAGACGAGCTGGTCCTCGGGCATTCCGGCGATCTTCACGATCGCGCCCTCGGGGGCGAGGTTGCCCTTCAGGCCGACGACGCCGCCGGTGACCGTGATCGGCTTGTCGGCGCGGTAGACCACGTCCTGCTGGTCGTTCCACTTCACCGAGGCCATGTTCTCCGCGATGGTCCGGCCGGTCACCGTCATGCAGTCGCCATGGAGGTAGCCGGCATCGAGCAGGCTCTTCATGACCAGAGGAATGCCGCCGACCTCGAACATGTCCTTGGCGACGTATTTCCCGCCCGGCTTCAAGTCGGCGATATAGGGCGTCCTCTTGAAGATCTCGGCGACCTCGAAGAGGTCGAAGTCGATGCCGCATTCATGGGCGATCGCCGGCAGGTGCAGCGCGCCATTGGTCGAGCCGCCCGTCGCGGCGACGACCATCGCCGCGTTCTCCAGCGCCTTGCGGGTGACGATGTCGCGCGGGCGAATGTTCCGGGCGATCAGCTCCATCACCATCTCGCCGGCGGTGTAGCAGAAGGTGTCGCGCACGTCGTAGGGGGCCGGCGCGCCGCAGCTATAGGGCAGAGCCAGGCCGATCGCCTCGGCGACCGTCGCCATCGTGTTGGCGGTGAACTGGGCGCCGCAGGAACCCGCCGAGGGACAGGCCGCCTCCTCAAGCTCCTGCAGGTCCTCGTCGGACATGGCACCGACGGAATGCTTGCCGACCGCCTCGAAGACGTCCTGCACGGTCACCGGGCGGCCCTTGAAGGTGCCCGGCAGGATCGAACCGCCATAAATGAAGATCGACGGCACGTTCAAGCGCACCATCGCCATCATCATGCCCGGCAGCGACTTGTCGCAGCCGGCAAGGCCGACAAGCGCGTCATAGCAGTGGCCGCGCATGGTGAGCTCGACGGAGTCGGCGATGACCTCGCGCGAGGCCAGCGACGACTTCATGCCCTGGTGGCCCATCGCGATGCCGTCCGTGACCGTGATGGTGCAGAACTCGCGGGGCGTGCCGCTGGCGGAGGCAACGCCCTTCTTCACCGCCTGAGCCTGGCGCATCAGCGAGATGTTGCAGGGAGCCGCCTCGTTCCAGCAGGAGGCGACGCCGACGAAGGGCTGCGCGATCTGCTTCGCGGTCATGCCCATCGCATAATAGTAGGATCGATGCGGGGCCTTGGCCGGGCCGACGCTTACATGGCGGCTCGGCAGCCTCGACTTGTCGAACACACGCGAATCCATCGCCACTCGTCCCGTCTCCCGACCAGCACGGCGCGAAGATGTGCCACGCCACGCCCGCCAGGAGCAATCTGCGCCCCCGAAACCCGACACCGGCCCGGGAACACTTCCCGAAGCCGCGCGTTTAGTTCCATTTTGAATATATCTCAGGGACTTAACGCCCCGTTTTGCTGGGCGTCGTTTGTGGCGGCTTCGCGGCGATGGAGGCAATCGAGAAGGCGCAGCGCGCCGTTCTCATTCGTGTGTTGCGCCGATGTCACAAAGTGCGGCGCAGCATCTGACGCAACGGCGTCTCAGAGTACCATGGGCAGGACGAAGAAGCCGCCGACAACAACGACCACGAGTGCCAGCGCCGTCATCGGGAGATGCTTCTCGATGAAGATGCGGATGTCGTCGCCATAGAAGCGCAGGGCCACCGCGATCATCAGGAAGAAGCTCGCGCGCGAGACGACCATGCCGATCGTGAACTTCCAAAGGTCGAAATGCAGGAAGCCGGACATGATGGTGACGATCTTGAAGGGGATCGGCGTCAGCCCCTTGGTGACGAGCACCCAGAACCAGTAATCCTGCGAACTCGAGATCAGGTGGGCCGCCTTGTCCTGCAACCCGTAGAGGCTGATCAGCCAGGCACCGAGCGACTCGTAGAGCAGCGCACCGATGGCGTAGCCGAGATAACCACCGAGCACCGCTCCGAGCGAGCAGATGCCGGCATAGAACCAGGCACGGTCCGGCCGGGCGATGCACATCGGAATCAGCAGCGGGATCGGCGGCAGAGGGCTGATCGAGCTTTCAACGAAGGTGATTGCGAAGAGCAGCCAGGGGGCAGCCGGGTGGGAGGCGTATGAAACGCACCAGTCATAAGCTCGCTTGAGCATGGGTTCTGAACAGCCGGTCCTTTGGCCGCCACGCATTCTGCATGGCGGGTTTGCGTCGGGCGCATCTAAGCGGGGTCCGCGAGAGAATGCGAGTCCTCTCTTCGTTCAGCGTCAATTTGACGACGATGCCGTGACCGGATTGCGTCGCTCTTGACCGGAACCTGACCTACCCCTTGGTCACGTCGGCTTGTCCCGACAATCCGCGCGCGCCAAAGCCATGCCGTGTCCAATGCGTCGTGGTCGCCACAAGGGCGAGCACGACGGGATGGATCACGCGCCGATGCCAGCGGCGGCCCCTTACGAGAGCCGCGTCAGGGCCTCCGCGATCTTGAGCTTGCGCGCTTCGGCCGCAGCCTTGCGCTCGCGGTTCTCCTCGACGATCTCCTCCGGCGCGCGCGCCATGAAATCGGGATTGCCGAGCTTCTTCTCGACGACCGCGATGTCCTGGTCGAGCTTGGCAAGCTCCTTCGTGAGGCGGGAGCGCTCGGCATCGAGGTCGATCAGGCCGGCGAGCGGCAGGGCCGCCACCTCGCCGCGCACGATGATCTGGGCCGACTGGGCCGGCGCCGCCGCCTCGAAGGCGATATCGGAGACGCGCGCGAGGCGCTCGATCATCGGACGCCAGCTCTCGATCGTCGCGCGTGTCGCCGCCGAGGCGTTGACGAGGACGAGCGGCGCCTGCGTGCCGGCGGGGACGTTGACCTCGGAGCGCACCGAACGGATGTCGGAGATCAGGTCGACGACGAAGCCGATCTCGGCCTCGGCTGCTTCGTCCTTCAGCGCCGAAAGCTCCGGCCAGCGGGTGAGGCAGACCAGCGAGGCGTCGCCTGCCGCCAGCTTGCGCGGCGCGCCGGCTTCCGCCTTCTGCGCCCAGAGCTCCTCGGTCAGGAAGGGCATGAACGGATGCAGCAGCTGGCAGATCAGGTCGATGACGTACGCCACCGTCGCCTGCGTCTCGGCCTTGGCGGCGGCATCGACATTCTCGCCCTGCAGCACCGGCTTGGCGAGTTCGAGATACCAGTCGCAGAACTGGTTCCAGACGAAGCGATAGGCCGCGCCCGCCGCCTCGTTGAACTTGAAGCTGGGGATGCCGGAAGCGACCTCCTCGGCCGCCTGGGCGGCTTCACTGAGGATCCAGCGGTTGAGCGGCTGCCTGACCGACGCAGGGTCGAAGCCTTCCGCCCGCGCGCAGCCGTTGAGCTCGGCGAAGCGCGCGGCATTCCAGATCTTCGTCGCGAAGTTGCGGTAGCCCTCGACGCGCGAGGTGGCCAGCTTGATGTCGCGGCCTTGCGCAGCCATGGCAGCCAGCGTGAAGCGCAGGGCGTCGGCGCCGTACTTGTCGACGAGCGTCAGCGGATCGATGACGTTGCCCTTCGACTTCGACATCTTCGCGCCCTTCTCGTCGCGAACGATGGCGTGGATGTAGACGTCCCTGAACGGCACTTCGTCCATGAAGTTGAGGCCCATCATCATCATCCGGGCCACCCAGAAGAAGATGATGTCGAAAGCAGTGACCAGCGTAGCCGTCGGATAATAGTGCTTCAGCTCGGCCGTCTGCTCGGGCCAGCCCAGCGTCGAGAACGGCCAGAGCGCCGAGGAAAACCAGGTGTCGAGCACGTCCTCGTCGCGCGTCAGCGCGACGGTATCGCCGTAATGCGCCATGGCGAGCGTCTGCGCCTCGGCTTCGGACTGCGCGACAAAGACCTCGCCATCCGGGCCGTACCAGGCCGGGATCTGGTGGCCCCACCAGAGCTGGCGCGAGACGCACCACGGCTCGATGTTCTCAAGCCAGTCGTAATAGACCTTGGTCCAGTTCTCGGGCGTGAACTTGGTCCGCCCGTCCTGCACCGCCTTGATCGAACGCTGCGCCAGCGGCTTGACTTCGACATACCACTGGTCGGTGAGCCAGGGCTCGATGACGACGTCCGAGCGGTCGCCATGCGGCACGGTGTTGGCATGGGGCTCGATCTTCCCGAGCAGGCCGCGCTCGGCCATCATCTCGACGACACGGCGTCGCGCGACGAAGCGGTCGAGCCCGTCCAGGGCCAGCGTCTCGGCGTCCGGCTTGGACCCGGCCAGGAAATCCTCGTTGCCGGCCAGCAGGATGCGCGCCTCGCCATCCAGGATGTTGACGACGTCGAGCTTGTGTCGCTTGCCGACCTCGAAATCGTTGAAGTCGTGCGCCGGGGTGATCTTGACCGCGCCCGTGCCCTTCTCCGGGTCGGCGTAGTCGTCGGGCACGATCGGGATGATGCGCCCGACCAGCGGGAGCACCGCGGTGCGGCCGATCAGGTGGCCGATCTTTTCATTGTCCGGGTGAACGGCGATGCCGGTATCGCCCAGCATGGTCTCCGGACGGGTCGTCGCGACCGTGATGAAGGTCGAGGCGTCGTCCGCATCGTAGGTCACACCTTCGAGCGGGTAGTTGAAGTAATAGAGATGCCCGTTCGGGTCGCGGCTCAGCACCTTGTCGAGCTTGGCGGCGTCGAACGCCTCCTCGCCCTCGCGCTGCCATTTGAACGAGCCGAGCTTCTCGACCTGCAGCACCTCGAGATCCGAGATCGCGGTCTGGAACTTCGGATCCCAGTTCACGAGGCGCTTGGCGCGATAGATCAGCCCCTGCTTGTGCAGGCCGACGAAGACCTTGAGGACGGCGGCCGACAGGCCTTCGTCCATGGTGAAGCGCTCGCGCGACCAGTCGCACGAGGCACCGAGACGGCGCAACTGGTTGACGATCGTGCCGCCCGATTCCTCCTTCCACTTCCAGACCTCGGCCAGGAAGGCCTCGCGGCCCATGCTGCGCCGGTCGGTCTTGTTCTCCGCGGCGAGCTTGCGCTCGACGACCATCTGCGTCGCGATGCCCGCGTGGTCGGTGCCGGGCTGCCAGAGCACGTCCTTGCCGCGCATGCGCTCGAAGCGGCAGAGCACGTCCTGCAGCGTGTTGTTGAGCGCATGCCCCATATGGAGCGAGCCCGTCACGTTCGGCGGGGGGATCACGATGCAATAGGGCTCGCCCCCCGGAGCTGCGCCCCTGCCCGCCTTGAAGGCCTCGGCCTCGTCCCAGGCCTTGCTGATCCGGGCCTCGACGGCTGCCGGCTCGAAAGTCTTGTCCATCATCACATCGCTCGAACGCAGAAAGGCCGGGGAACCTGCCCCGGCCGGAAGATCACTGGCCAAAAGGTCTCGTGCCTTAAGAGCGCATGCGCGGGGCACGCGTCAACGTTTTCGATGCCGCGCGGCCCACAACCCTGCGCCGGATCGCCTCAGCCCAGATTGGACTGCAGGAACCAGAGCGACTTGTCGAGGGCGCGCGAATAGGCCGTGAGAATGTCGGCCGTATCGGCATCACCGGCCTCGTCGCAGGCGTCGATCGCGTCACGGACCTTGTTGCCGGCATCCGCATAGCGCTCGATCAGGGCCCGGAGGTGGTCCTGCACGCCGACGATCTCGGTCGGATAGGCTTTCAGCGAAGTCGAGGCAGCAGCGGCCTGCGTCGTGCCCAGCGCAATTCCGCCGAGCTGCGCGATACGTTCCGCGACCGTGTCGACATGTTCGTCGAGCTCATCGCGGAAGCTGTCGAGCATCAGATGGACTCCGATGAACCCCGGGCCTTTCAGGTTCCAGTGAGCCTGCTTGGTCAGAAGGGCCAGATCGATGCCGTCGGCAAGGCGCTCGTTCAGCAGCCCGACGACTTTCGTCTTGGTGTTGGAGGCCAGATCGATCCGGCTCGATTTCACGATCTTCGTGGCCGCCGATGTCTTCGGAACGGTCTTCTTGGCGGGCGCCTTGGCGGCAGACTTGGCCATGTCATATCTCCCGGAGTCGGAAAGTTCGCGG
>NZ_JBIWYK010000102.1:0-8572 GCF_044752385.1 Allobosea sp. CER48
TCCGGCTTTCCGGGCGGGGTTGTCGGGCCCGGCCCTAGATCGTCATGCGGTGCGAAAGCGTCTTGACGGTCATGTAGTGCGCCAGCCCCTCGGCGCCGCCCTCGCGCCCATAGCCGCTGTCCTTGACGCCGCCGAACGGCACCTCCGCGACCGACGCCTCCAGCGTGTTGATCGAGACATTGCCGGCCTCGATACCCTCGGCAATCTGGTCGGCGCGGGCAGCCGAGTGAGTGAAGCCGTAGGCCGCGAGGCCGAAGGGCAGGGAATTGGCCTTCTCGATCGCTTCCTCGACGGTACGAACCGGGTTGATGATCGCCATCGGCCCGAAGGGCTCCTCGCGCAGGGCGCGGGCAGCATCCGGCAGTTCCGAGAGAATGGTGGGCGGGAAGAAATAGCCGCGGTTGCCGAGGCGTTCGCCGCCGGTCAGCACCCGCCCGCCGCGAGCACGCGCATCGGCGGTCAGCGCTTCCAGTGCCTCGATTCGGCGGTGGTTGGCGACGGGGCCCATCTCGGTCCGGGAGTCGAGGCCGTTTCCGACCGTCACGGCCTGTGCCTTCGCGACGAACGCCTCGGTGAAGCGCTGGTAGATATCCTGCTGCACGAAGAAGCGGGTCGGCGAGGTGCAGACCTGGCCGGCATTGCGGACCTTGCGCGTGGCCGAGAGATGGGCGGCGGCGACGGGATCGACGTCGTCGCAGACGATGACCGGGGCATGGCCGCCGAGTTCCATGAGGACCGGCGTCATGTGCCGCGCCGCGAGTTCCGAGAGATGCTTGCCTACCGCGGTCGAGCCGGTGAAGGCGACGAGGCGGGTCTGCGCCTGCGGGATGAGGTAGCCGGAGATCTTGGCAGGCACGCCGAAGACCAGGTTGAACACGCCCGGCGGGACACCGGCATCGTGAAGCGCGCGGGCGATGTGGAGCGCGCCGGCGGGCGTCTCCTCCGCTGCCTTGATGATGATCGAGCAACCGGCGGCCAGCGCCCCCGCGATCTTGCGGCAAGGCTGGCTCATCGGGAAGTTCCAGGGCGAGAAAGCCGCGACCGTGCCGACCGGCTGGTGCGTGACGATGTAGCGGATCCCGGGTTCGCTCGGCACGACACGGCCATAGGCACGCTGGCCTTCCGCCGCATCCCATTCGAAGAACTCGCAGCCCCGGACCACTTCAAGCCGCGCCTGTGCCAGCGGCTTGCCATGCTCCAAGGTGATCGAATGGGCGATCTCCTCGACACGCTCGCGCATCAGCGCCGCAGCCTTGAGCATGATCTCGGCGCGGATGCGCGGCGCCGTGCGGCTCCAGACCCTGAAGCCCGTGTCGGCCGCGGCGAGCGCATCGTCGAGATCGGCGTGGGAGGCGAGGGGCACTGCGCCGATGACGCTCTCATCGGCCGGATTGATCACCGGCTGCTCTTCCGCCGTCTTCCGCCAGGCACCGCCGATATAGAGCTTGAGATCGGGATAGGTCGTCATGAAAGCCTCGGCTGGCGGTGCGTTCAGCGGTCCGTTCGGATTGTTTCCGCCATTCTCAGCAGGACCATAGGTGGCGGGTCATTCTGTGATCCAGTCGGCTAAATCAGATAAATTCAGATCGTTATGCTTATGAATTGGCCGGGCTTTCCGCATGCGTCGTTCTCGGGCGAAGCGAAGCTTCGCCCCGAAGGCCTCAAGACCGTAGAGCGCTGGTTTCCCGGATGCCCGGAGCAAGCCCGGGCATGACGGAGAGGAATCTAGCGCACCAGCGTGTGCACGCGGTTCTCGATCAGTCTGACCAGTCCCAGCGCCGTCATCTCGGAGGATTTGGGATTCGTGGCCAGCGGCCGGTTCTCGATGGCGATATCGAGCTTGCCGAAGGCGCCGCGGGCGCTGAGCTGGTGGCCGTTACCGCCGGCAGCGGGGTCGGCAACGAGCTCGACGCGGGTGCGGTCGAGCCCGATGCCGGCCAATGCCGAGATCACGGCGACATTGGCGTTCTGCGGGAAGCGGGAGGCGGCCTCGCGGGCGGTGCCGGAGAAGAAGGCGGTCGGCTCGGTGATCACATCGAGCGCGAGCAGGCTCTCGGCCGCAGTCCCGCGCCAGGCGGCCGGCGGCTTGACGATGCGGTGGACGACCTCGTCGAGCGGCAGCAGGGAAGCGGCCGCGATGCCGTCGATGCCGGCGAGCGCGCCCGGCGGGATCAGGATCTGGCTGCCCCTGCTTTCGGCGGCGGCGATCAAGCGGTCAAGCAAAGCGTCGTCGCAGAAGGCGCTGGTCGAAGCGACGGCGAAGGCGGCGGCATGAGCAAGCGCCGTCTCGCCCCAGATGCCGACGGCCTCGCGCCCGGCAGCCTCGACGATGAGATCGAGGTCGAGACCGGCGAGCTCGCCGGGTGTTGTGATGAGCTGAGCGCCGGGCGGGATAGCGCCCGCAGCCGCCCGATTGCGAACGGCGATGACGGCAACGGCGATGTCGCCGCGACCGCGTTCGGCCAACAGCTCCGCGACGCGGCGGTTGATCGCGCCCCAGCCGATCAAGGCGAGGCGCAGCGGCTTGACGGGATGTCTCGTCATGAGTCTTTCGCCGTTTGCAGGGCGAGATCGAGCAGGGCGCCCCCGTTCAGGCCTTCCAGCATGGCGAAGTGATGGCCCGGGCAGATCAGCGGGGCAGGCGCCTGCCAGGCGGTGGCGAGGGCGACCGATTGCGCCTTGAACGCATCGCTCTCGCCTGCGCCGACGGCGAAAGCGATCCGCGCCGTTCGCGGGCGCGGCTGGGCGATCGGGCTGAGCCGGATCGTGCGTTCGGCATCGTCGAGGCCGAGCAGGCGGCCGAGCGGAAGATGCCCGAGCGGCTTCAGGTCGTAGAGGCCGGAGAGCAGCAGCGCCGAGGCGATGGGCGGCGCATCCGGCGCACAAAGCGCCATCGCCGCGAGATGGCCGCCGGCGGAGTGACCGGAGATGTGCAGGCGGTCGGCATCGAGGCCAAGCGCTTCGGCTTCGCGCACCAGGAACTTCAACGCGGCGACGCTCTGGGTGATGCTCGCTTCCAGCGGGGTGTCCGGCGCCAGCCCGTAATTCGGCATCGCGACCGCATAGCCGGCGTCGAGCAGCCCTTTCGCGAACTGCGCGTGCTGGACCTTGTCGGAAGCCTGCCAGTAGCCGCCATGGATGAATACGAAGATCGGCGCGCGCGCCACGCCGGCCGGGCGATAGAGATCGAGCGTTTCGAAGCGGCCGGGCCCAAAGGCGAGATCGGCAGCGCCCCGGCTGTCGCGGAAGGCCGCGCCATCGCGGCTCCATTGCCGAAACAGCGCCTTCATGTCGGCCTGCAGGCGCGGGCTGTACTGGCGGCCGAGCTCTCGCAGCGGGTAGCCGTCGACGAGCACCTCGGGCCGCGCCTGCGGGGTGACGTGCCGGGCGCGGATCGTCAGCCCGGGCCTGGGCGCGGGACGCAGTGAGATCGGCGGGCGAAAGCCGGCGAAGGTCTCGCGATAGGCCAGTTCGACGATATGCCGGGAGAGATGGAAGGCTTCGGGCCGATCCGTTTCCCAGACCATGTCATGCAGATGGTGCGGGCCGCAGCCGGCCGCGACCAGCCCGGCGAGTATGTCGCCGAGCGTGTCGCGCAGCGCCTCGGCCGGGTCGGTGCCGGCGCTGTGCGCGACGATCTCGTGCAGTTCGGTTTCAGACGCCATTCAACAGTTTCCTGAGCGCTCATCCTGAGGAGCCATTCCGGAAGGAATGGCGTCTCGAAGGATGTTCCAGCAGGTTCCGGAGCCCTTTGAAGCATCCTTCGAGACGCCGCTGCGCGGCTCCCCTGGATGAGGGCTGCATATCTTCGATGGATCGTCAGACGCCGACATAGCGATGCACCAATTCCGCATTGTCAGCGAGGTCGGTGCTGGAGCCCGACCAGACCGTGCGGCCCTTCTCGATGATGTAGTGCCGGTCGGCGATGCGCTTGAGCACATTGATGTTCTTGTCGATCAGCAGGATCGACTGCCCCTGCGCCTTCAGCGCCTCGATGCAGCCCCAGATTTCGGCGCGGATCACCGGCGCCAGGCCTTCGGTCGCCTCGTCGAGGATGAGGAGCTTCGGATTGGTCATCAGCGCCCGGCCGACCGCGAGCATCTGCTGCTCGCCGCCCGACAGCGTGCGGGCGGACTGGCCGGCGCGTTCCTGCAGGCGGGGAAACAGGGCATAGACCCGCTCCAGCGTCCAGGGCGAGGAACGCTTCAGCCGGTTCGAGGCGGTGGCGACGAGGTTCTCGCGGACGGAGAGCGTCGGGAAGACCTGCCGGCCTTCGGGCACGAGGCCGATACCGCAGCGGGCGATCTTCTCGGGTGCGATGCCGCGAACGTCCTGGCGCTCGAAGCGGATATCGCCGCCCTTCGGCGCGAGCAGGCCCATGATCGAGCGCACGGTCGTGGTCTTGCCCATGCCGTTGCGGCCGAGCAGCGTCACGACCTCGCCCTCGGCGATATCGAGCGCGACGTCGAACAGGACCTGGCTTCGGCCATAGGCCGATTGCAGATTGCGAACGCTCAGCATCAGGCGTCTCCCTCGCCGAGATAGGCGGTGCGGACCTCCGGATTGTCACGGATCTCGTCGGCCGTTCCGGTCGCGATGACGCGGCCATAGACCAGCACGGAGATGCGGTCCGCCAGAGCGAAGACGGCTTGCATGTCGTGCTCGACCAGCAGCATGGTGACGCGGCCCTTCAGTGCGGAGAGCATCGCGACCATCTGCTCGCTCTCGGCATGGCCGAGCCCTGCCATCGGCTCGTCGAGCAGGAGCAGCCGCGGTTCGCAGGCGAGAGCGATGGCGAATTCGAGCTGCTTCTGCTCGCCATGGGAGAGATCGGCGACCTTGACTTCGGCGCGATGGCTGAGACCCGCGGTGGCGAGGTGCTGGCGGGCACGTCCGCGCAGGCCTTCGTCGCGCCGGGCATTGCCGAAGAAGCGGAAGCTGTGGCCGTCATGGGCCTGCACGGCGAGCGCGACATTGTCGAGCATCGTGAAGTCGGGCAGCAGCTGGTTGATCTGGAAGGTGCGGGCAAGCCCGCGCTCGACGCGCTGCGGTGTCGACAGGGCGCCGATTTCTTCGCCCGAGAGCGTGATCGCGCCTTCGTCATGGGTCAGCTCGCCGAAGAGCTGGGTGAGCAGCGTGGTCTTGCCGGCGCCGTTGGGGCCGATCAGCGCATGGATCTCGCCGTCGCGCACGTCGAGATCGACGCCGTCGGTCGCGACGAGCCCGCCGAAACGCTTGCGCAGGCCGCGCACCGAGAGCAGCGCGGATGCCGTGTCCGTGGCGGTCATGGCGCGCTCCTGCCGAGGCCGAGGCGGGAGAGCAGGCCGTTGAGCCCTCCCTGCGTGAAGAGCACGACGAGGAGCAGGATCGGGCCGAGCACGAGCTGCCAATGCTCGGTCCAGCTCGTCAGCACGGTCTCGAGGATGACGAGGGCTGCGGCTCCCAGCAACGGGCCGAGCAAGGTGCCGACGCCGCCGAGGATGACCATGATCATCAGCTCGCCGGACTTGGTCCAGTGCAGCATGTCAGGGCTGACGAAGCGCAGGTAGTTCGCCATCAGCGCGCCGGCGAGACCGGCGCCCATGCCGGAGATGACGAAGGCGGCAAGCTTGTAGCGATAGGGCGCGATGCCGATCGCGGCCATGCGTCGCTCGTTCTGGCGGATGCCGGCGAGCACCATCCCGAAGCGCGAGCCGACGATGCGCCAGAGCAGCAGGAAGACCAGCGCGGCGATGGCGAGGCAGATGAAATAGAACGTCGTGTCATCGCGGGTGTTGAGATCGAACAGCGCGTTGCGGCGGCGGATCGTCATGCCGTCGTCGCCGCCATAGGCCTTGAGCGAGACGAAGAGGAAGAACAGCATCTGCGCGAAGGCGAGCGTGATCATGATGAACTGCACCCCGCTGGTGCGCAGCGAGAGCGCCCCGATTACGCAGGCAAAGAGGCCGGCGACGAGGATCGCTGCGGGCAGAGTCACCAGGAGCAGGTCCGTACCGGGGATGAAGCCGAGGAAGAGCCCGCCATCGACGGCTGTGCGGTAGAGGATGCCGACGGCATAGCCGCCGATCCCGAAGAAGGCGGCATGGCCGAAACTGACCATGCCTCCGAAGCCGAGCGCGAGGTTCAGGCTGGCGGCGGCGATGGCGTAGATCAGGACGCGCGTCGCCAGCGGCACCAGTGCGGGCTGGCCGATCGCCTTGACGACGAAGGGCAGCGCGACCAGCGCGGCGGCGAGAACGAGCAGCGCGATGGCACGGCCCAGCGCGGGCGACGTGGTGTCCGTGCGGGTGAGGGCTTCGTCAGACATGGGCGGGGAACAGTCCCTTGGGGCGCACCAGCAGCACGATCGCCATCAGCAGGTAGATGCCCATCGAAGCCAGGCCTGCGCCGAGCGCATCGGCCTCCGAACCCGTCATGACATGGCGCAGCAGGCCGGGCATGAAGGCGCGCAGCGAGGTATCGACGAGGCCGACGATGAGTGCGCCGAAGAAGGCGCCGCGGATCGAGCCGACGCCGCCGATCACCACCACGACGAAGGTCATGATCAGGATCTGCTCGCCCATGCCGACCTGTACTGCGAGGATCGGCCCGGCCATCAGCCCGGCGAGGCCGGCAAGCAGCGCGCCGAGCCCGAAGACGGCGGTGTAGAGAAGGCGGATATCGACGCCGAGCGCACGGACCATCTCGCGATGGGTAGCGCCGGCGCGCACCAGCATGCCGACGCGCGTGCGGTTGATCAGCAGATAGAGCCCGAGCGCAACGAGCAGGCCGACCGCGATGATGGCGAGGCGATAGACCGGGTAGGTCAGGCCGGGCAGGAGCTGCACCGAGCCGTTCAGCGCGGGGGGCACCGAGACAAAGAGCGGCTGGCGTCCGAACAGCAGGGTCACGCTCTGGTTGAAGATCAGGATGAGCGCGAAGGTCGCCAGCACCTGGTCGAGATGGTCCCGCGCATAGAGCCGGCGCAGCACGACCAGTTCCACCACCATGCCGATGACGGCGGCGGCCGCGAGGCCGGCCAGCACGGCGACGAGGAAGGAGCCGGTCTGTGCGGCGGCGAAGGCGGCGGCATAGGCGCCGACCATATAGAGCGAGCCATGCGCGAGATTGATCACGCCCATGATGCCGAAGATGAGCGTCAGCCCGGCAGCGAGCAGGAACAGCATCACGCCGAACTGCACGCCATTGAGCAATTGTTCGAGAACGAGTGTCATTGTCGCTGAAGGTTAAACTGCGCTGTTTTCGGATAGAGGCACTGGCGTTATTCCAGTTCGGTCATGCACGCCCTTGTGGCGAGCACCCACGTCTCGAGCACGACCTGCGACCAGCGAAGGCGTGGATGGTCGGGACAAGCCCGACCATGACGGCAACTGTCGCGGGCCGGCCGGGCCTGAGCCCGCTATCGGCTCAGAGCTTGCAATCCTTGGCGTAGACGTCGCTGTGATTGCTCAGCACCTTGCCGGTCGTCTTCAGGATCGGCGTGCCGTCGGCAGCCTTCTCGACCTTGAGAGCGTACCAGTCCTGCACCGGGTGCTGGTTCGGGCCGAACTTGAAGGCTCCGCGCACGGACTGGAAGTCCGCCTTGGCGAGCGCCTTGCGCAGCGCGGGCACGTCGGCCTTGCCGCCGGTCGTCTTGAGCGCCGAGGCTATGGCGAGCGCGGTATCGTAGCCCTGGCTGGCATAATAGGTCGGCACGCGGTTGTAGGCCTTGGTCCAGGCCTCCATGAACTTCTTGTTCGCCGCGTTGTCGAAGTCGGTGTTCCAGTGGGCGGTGACGCTGAGGCCGAGCGCGGCGTCGCCGACCGCCTTCAGCGTGGTGGCGTCGAGCGAGGGCTCGGCCAGCACCATCGGGACTTTCCCGAGCAGGCCGGCCTGCTGGTACTGGCGTAGCAAGGCGATGCCGAGGCCGCCTGGATGGAACTGGAAGACGACGTCCGGATTGGCCGAGCGGATCTGCGCCATCTCGGGGGCGAAGTCCGTCTGGTCGAGGCGGGTATAGACCTCGCCGACGACCTCGCCCTTGAACAGCCGCTTGAAGCCGGTCAGCGCATCCTTGCCGGCCTGGTAGTTCGGGGCGAGGATGAAGGCCTTCTTGTAGCCGAGATTGGTGGCGTACTGGCCGGCGCTCTCGTGCAGGCTGTCGTTCTGCCAGGCGACGACGAAGTAGTTCTCGTTGCACTCCTTGCCGGCAAAGTTCGAAGGCGCGGCGTTGGGGCTGACATAGAGCGCGCCGGAATCGACGATATCCGGCACCGTGGCGCCGGCGACGTTCGAGAACACGATGCCGGTCATGATCTTGATGCCGTCGGTCTTCAGCATCTTCTCGGCGATCTGCTTGCCCTGGCCGGGCTTGAGCGCGTCGTCCTCGACGACGAGCTCTACCGGCACGCCGCCGAGCTTGCCGCCCTCCATCTCGATGGCGAGCTTGAAGGCGTCGCGGATGTCCTGGCCGAGATAGCCGCCGGGCCCCGAAAGCGTCGTGATCATGCCGATCTTGACGGGCTGCTGGGCGAGAGCGGTGGAGGCCATCAGCAGCGATGCCAGGCCGAACGAGGCGGCCAGTCCTGTCGTC
>NZ_JBIWYK010000103.1:0-8511 GCF_044752385.1 Allobosea sp. CER48
CCTCGTTCGAACGCAGGACGCTCATTCCGCTCTCGCCTCCTATCCGCATTCCGGCCAAATTCGGCCTTCGGCGCGCCGGATTCGGCAGCGCTCATCGTGGCCGCCTGACTGCGATTCTGGGGGATGACGACGTGAAGAACTACCTTGCCGCTGCCCTGATTCTCGCTCCCGGCCTGGCCAGCGCCGCCGAGACCGAGCTCCCGAGCCGCATCGACCGGGTCACGGTCTATCCGGATGGCGCCGTGGTGACGCGGCTCGGCAGGGCGGAGCTGCTGCAGGGCGTCTCGCAGGTCGTGCTGCGCGGCCTGCCGGCGACGATCGACCCCGCCTCCATCCGCGTCGAGGGCAAGGGCAGCGGCGCCTTCTCGGTCGGCGCCGTCGATGTCCGGACCACGCCGGGTGACGCGAGGCCGGTGCTCGACTCAGTTCTGGAGGGCAAGCTCAAGGCGCTGCGCGACGACAAGGGCCGGTTCGAGAGCCAGATCGCCGCGATCGAGGCCAAGCGCGCCACCATCGAGCGCTTCGCCCAGACCGGGCCCGACAAGCTCGGCCCCGACGGCAAGGCCCTGCCGGTCGCCGACTGGCCGGCGGTGTTCGAGGCGATCGGGACGGCGCTGGTCAAGGTGCAGGACGAACTGCGCGGCGTGCGCGGCCGTCTCGCCGATGTCGAGGCCGAGATCGCCGCGCTCGAGCGCGCCCGCCCGCAGGCCGGCCGCCCCGGCGCACCGAAGCGCGACGTCGCCATCGCGGTCGAGGCGCAGCAGCCGGTCACGGCCGAGTTCACCGTGAGCTACCGCGTCACGGGCGCGAACTGGACGCCGACCTACGAGGCCCGCCTGAGCACGACCGCCGAGAAGCCGGAAATCGCCCTGACGCGGCGCGCCGAGATCCGTCAGCGCAGCGGCGAGCCCTGGGACGACGTGGCGCTGACGCTCTCCACCACGCGCTCGGCCGGCGACACCCGCGCGCCGGAGCTTTCCCCGATGCAGGTCGCCTTCTTCGAGCCGCCGGCGATCTATGAAAGCCGCGCGCGCGCCGGCGCCGCGCCCGCCATGATGGCCGCACGCGCCAAGGCCCAGGCTCAGGCCGAGGCCGAGGCACTGGCCGCGCAGTCCCAGCGCGCAGCCGCAGCGCCCGCCCCGGCACGGCCGGCCGAGGTCGAGGTCGCGACGATCGAAGCCGGAGCCTATCAGGCGAATTTCCAGGTTCCCGCGCGCGCGACGATCCCGCCGGACGGCTCGCCGAAGACGGTCGTGCTGACCCAGCGCAAGGCGGAGGCGACGCTCGCCGCCCGCACGGTGCCCGAGCTGGAGCAGAAGGCCTATCTCGAGGCCGGCTTCGTCCATGAGGAGGAAGCGCCGCTGCTGCCCGGCCGTGTCGCGCTGCATCGCGACGGCAGCTATGTCGGCATGGGGCAGTTCGGGCTGGTGGCCCCCGGCGACAGGCTGGAGCTCGGCTTCGGCGCCGACGACCGGATCAAGGTGAGCTACGCCCCGGTCAAGCGCCGCGAGAACGAACCCGGCTGGCTCGGCCAGAGCCGCACCGACCAGCGCGAGTTCCGCACCGTGGTGAAGAGCCTGCATGCAAGGCCGGTCAAGGTGACCGTGCTCGGGCGCATGCCCTATACGGAAAGCACCGCCATCACGGTCGAGACCATCGCGGCGCAGACCACGCCGCCGACGGAGAAGCAGGTCGGCGACCGGCGCGGCGTCTCGTCCTGGACCTTCGACCTGGCGCCCGGCGCGGAGAAGGAGCTCAAGCTCGCCTACCGCATCAAATGGCCGGGCGACCGCGAGCTCTCCTATGACGAGCAGCCGCTGCCGGGACGGTGAGGAACGAGCGAACCCTGCCGGAACTGGCAGGGTGCGGCTTCGAACTGCTTCATCCTTTGTTCAACGAGGACAATGGCTGGCCGCGGCTCTCGCCCGGCCATGACGCCGCTGCCCTCAGAGCGCCATCTCCACCTCGCGCCCGCGGCCGAGATCGGCCATCCAGCTCCGGTATTTCGGCTGGACCTCGAGCTGGTGGGCATAGTGCCGGCGCAGCGCCTCGGTCAGCCGCCCGTTGCGGCCGAGCTGCTCGTCGGCGAAGCCGACCATCACCGAATTCGGCCATGCCTGCGGGCGGATCTCGCGCAGCCTTTCGAACAGGACGTCCTCGGCCTCGACCGGATCGGCCTGGGCCATCAGGGTCAGCATCGCCGCCGTCGAGCGCGAGATGCCCATATGGCAGTGGACCAGCAGATGCCCCCTCACCCGGGCGGCGGCCGTCTCGCGCAGGCCCTCGCCGAAACGCAGGATCTCGCCGACATGGTCCGGCACCGGCATGATCTGTCCGGGCCGCGGGTCGATGATGTCGTGGAAGCGCAGCGTGACGCGATGATGCTCGCCATAGGTGCCGAACGCCTCGATCTCGGCACGATCGGGATCGAGCACCGAGAGCACATGCGTGACCTCGCGCGCACTGTTGCCCGGCAACTCTTCGATGCCGCAGATGGTCAGGGTCGAGATCGCGAGGGTCTTCATTGGCATGGCTCCGCTGCTGAGCCCGCCTAGGTCGGTTCCGTCGTCGACGCAAGCGCCAGGGGCGACGGGCACCCCGTCAAGCTTGCGGCCGGCGTCCTGCGACGCCGGCCGCAACGAATATCTCACTCGGCAGCGACAGCCCGCAGGCTCTGGCCGAGCTCCTGATCGACGAGGCCGACCCAGTAGCGGACGCCGTCCGGGATGATCGCGTCGTTGAAGTCGTAGAGCGGCGTATGCAGGCCGACGAAGGAGCCGTCGGGATTGACGCCGTTGCCGATGCGCATGAAGGCGCCGGGCCGCACCAGCATCATCTCGGCGAAATCCTCGCCGCCCGTGCCCGGGCGAAGCTGGCCGTTGACATGCTCGGCGCCGACGGCGGCGGAGGCCGCCGCGACCGCGACGCGCACCTGTTCGGCCTCGTTCACCAGCGGGCTGGTGCCACGATGGTAGTGGGCCTCGGCACGGCAGCCCCAGGCCTGCGCCGTCGCGGCGGCCAGCTCGACGATGCGCCGCTCCACGGTGTCGCGCACCTCCTGCGAATAGGTGCGCGCGGTGCCGCCGATGACGAGTTCGGAGGGGATGACGTTCGAAGCGTTGACGTCGCCACCATGAATGTAGCCGACGCTGATCACGGCCGTATCGAGCGGCGCGACATTGCGGCCGACGATGCCCTGCAGGCCGAGCACGAAATGCGCCTGGGCATAGGTGATGTCGGTGGAGCGATGCGGCTGCGAGCCGCCATGGCCGCCGACGCCATGGAAGGCGACCTTCCAGCTGTCGGCCGCGGCCAGGAACGGCCCGACAGTGGTTCCGAAGCTCGATGACGGCATGCCGGGCGTGTTGTGCAGTCCGTAGATCGCGTCGCAGGGGAAGCGCTCGAACAGGCCGTCGGCCAGCATGGCATTGGCGCCGCCGCGGCCTTCCTCGGCCGGCTGGAAGATCAGGTTGACGGTGCCGGCGAAGTCGCGGTTCTCGGCGAGATAGCGCCCGGCCGCCAGCAGCATGGTGGTGTGCCCGTCATGGCCGCAGGCATGCATCCGGCCCGGATTCTTCGAGGAATAGGGAAGATTGGTCGTCTCCTCCAGCGCCAGGCAGTCCATGTCGGCGCGCAGTCCGATCGCCCGACCGCCCGGCTGGTTGCCGCGGATGACGCCGACGACACCGGTCTTGCCGACGTTCTCGGTGACCTCGACGCCCCACTCGCGCAGCTTGTCGGCGACGAGCTTGGCGGTGCGCACCTCTTCCAGGCCGAGTTCGGGATGGGCATGGATGTCGCGGCGGATCGCCGTGAACGCGGGATGGTGCTGGCCGAGCCAGTCGTCGAGCTTGGTCATGGTCGCTGGATTCCCCTCTCCTGCGGCATCAGGAAGCAGGCTTTGCGCGATGTCCCGATCCGCAGAATAGCCCTTACGCCCGATTGCGGCAGCATTACTGCGCAGATGCTGCAGACCCGCCATGCTCAGGTGGTTTGTCCCGTGCGATCGCCGCCCCGGCCGCCTGAAAACTTGACCTCCGGGCCGGTTTGGCCCATGAGGGCTTGCAAGGACCTGCCCCGAAACCCCGGCCTTGCGTCGGGGTTTTGCATATGCGCGGGCCGCTTGCACGGCAACGCGGAACGTAAAGCAGGGAAACCGCGCTCATGGCGAATGTTGTGGTGGTCGGCGCCCAGTGGGGCGACGAGGGCAAGGGCAAGATCGTCGACTGGCTCTCCAGCCAGGCCGATGTCGTGGTCAGGTTCCAGGGCGGCCATAATGCTGGCCATACCCTCGTCATCGACGGCGTCACCTACAAGCTCTCGCTCCTGCCCTCCGGCATCGTCCGCGGAGGCAAGCTCTCCGTCATCGGCAACGGCGTCGTCGTCGATCCCTGGCATCTCGTCGAGGAGATCGAGCGGCTGCGCCAGCAGGGCGTCGCGATCAGCCCGGCCAACCTGCGCATTGCCGACAACGCCACGCTGATCCTGCCGCTGCATCGCGAGCTCGACCATTTCCGCGAGACCTCGAATGCGGGCATGAAGATCGGCACGACCAAGCGCGGCATCGGCCCGGCCTATGAGGACAAGGTCGGCCGGCGCGCCATCCGCGTCATCGATCTCAAGGACCCGGCCCTGCTCGAAGCCAAGATCGAGCGCCTGCTCGCCCACCACAACGCGCTGCGGCGCGGGCTCGGCATCGGCGAAGTCGATGCGAAGGAGCTGCTGACCCAGCTCAAGGCGATCGCCACCGAGGTGCTGCCCTATGCCGACACTGTCTGGGCGCTGCTCGACGCCGAGCGCCGCGCCGGCAAGCGCATCCTGTTCGAGGGCGCGCAGGGCGCGCTGCTCGATGTCGACCACGGCACCTATCCCTTCGTCACCTCCTCGAACATCGTCGCCGGCCAGGCTGCGACCGGCTCGGGGCTGGGCCCCTCGGCCGTCGGCTATGTGCTCGGCATCGCCAAGGCCTACACCACCCGCGTCGGCGAAGGCCCCTTCCCGACCGAGCTCTTCGACGAGATCGGCGAGCTGATCGGCCAGAAGGGCAAGGAATTCGGCGTCGTCACCGGGCGCAAGCGCCGCTGCGGCTGGTTCGACGCCTGCCTCGTGCGCCAGACGGTCAAGACCTCCGGCATCGACGGCATCGCGCTGACCAAGCTCGACATCCTCGACGGTTTCAGGGAGATCAAGGTCTGCGTCGGCTACAGGCTCGACGGCCAGATTCTCGAGCACCTGCCGGCAGGCCAGGCCGACCAGGCGCGCGTCGAGCCGATCTACGAGACCATCGAGGGCTGGGACGGCTCGACCGCCAATGCCCGCTCCTGGGCCGACCTGCCGGCGCAGGCGATCAAGTATGTCCGCCGCATCGAGGAGCTGATCGGCGCCTCCGTCGCGGTGCTCTCCACCAGCCCCGAGCGCGACGATACGATCCTCGTTCACAACCCCTTCGAGGGTTGACGGCGGGCGCCATCAGCGACAAGTGAGGCCAATGGCCGACTTCTATCCGATCCTGGCGCGTGCTGTCGCCGGGCTGCCCGACAACACCGCCGAAACGCGCCGCGCCATCTATGACCGGGCGCGCGCGGCTCTCGTCGCGCAGCTGCGCGGCCTCGACCCGCCGCTCGGCGAGGCCGAGATCATGCGCGAGCGCCTGGCACTCGACGAGGCCGTGGCCCGGATCGAGGCGGATTACGACGAGACGCCGGCCGCCCCGCTGCCGGCGACGCCCGGCCCGGTGATCCGGCCGGTGGAGGAGGCGCCCCAGCCGCTGCGCCCGCCGCAGCCGAAGAAGCAGCCTGACTTCGCCCCGCTGCCGCCCGCCGCCGGCCAGGACGAAGGCGAGCCGCTGCCGGAGCCCGCCGAGCCGCAGGTGGCGCGTCCGCGCGTGCAGCCGCCGCGCGAGTCGCGGGTCAAGCCCGGCCATATCCGCTCCGCCGTGGTCGGCGGGGTCGTCGCGGTCGCCGTCGCAGCGATCGCCGCCACCGCGATCTACGTCCACAAGCTGAAGCCGCAGGACAGCACCCGCCCGAGCGGCGAGGCCACCACCCAGCAGGCCCAGCCGGCCCAGCCCGAAGGCAACGGCAAGATCGCCGACCGCGTCGGCGAGCCGGCGCAGAGCCGCCCCGGCGGCAACGCTGCAAGCGCGTCGGCCGGCATCCCCGTGCCGCAGCCCGGCGGCGAAATCGCCGTGGCACAGCGCGCGATCCTGTATACCGAGGTGCCCGAGAACCCGCAGCAGCCGCGGGCCGTGACCGGCCGCGTCTTCTGGCGGCTCGACAGCGAGAGCGCCGGTCAGGGACGCCCGGTCGAGACGATCGTGCGCGCGACCGTCGAGATCGCCGACGCCGGCCTGAACCTCGATTTCACGATCCGGCGCAATACCGATTCGGCCTTCCCCGCCTCGCACATCATCGGGCTGCGGTTCACCGCGAGCGGCGATCCTGCGACCCAGGCGGTCAAGGAAGTCGGCGTGCCGCAGTTCAAGACCGAGGAAGGCGAGCGCGGCGCGCCGCTCTCGGCGATCAACTCCGCGCTGGGCGACAACCTCTTCGTCGCGGCGCTGTCGAACGTGCCGGTCGAGGTCGAGCGCAACATCGACCTCATCCTCAACCGCAGCTGGATCGACATCCCCGTGCTGTTCACCTCGGGCCGCCGCGGCATCATCACCTTCGAGAAGGGGCTCTCCGGCAGCCAGACCCTGGCCGACGCCTTCGGCCGCTGGCGCTGACGGCAGCTCCGGAGCACCGTCATCCTCGGGTGAAAGGAAGCCGGCCCCTGTGATCGACAGGGGCGGCCGCCTCCGTCATGGTCGGGGCTCTCCCGCCCATCCACGTCGTCGCGGGTCGCAGGCGGTACTCAGGACGCCGATGCCCGCAGCGCGGGCGGGCATCACGGTGTGACCGGTCCGGATCGCGGAGCTAAGCTCAGCTCTTCCGCTGCGCCGCAAATCGCGCCGCGGCCCGCAGCACATCCGCCTCGGGGCCGAATCCGGCGAGCGCCGCGATCGCCGCCTCGCTCAACCGGTCGCGCTCTCGCTTCGCCCCGTCCAGGCCAAGCGCGCCGATCAGGGTGCCCTTGCCCTTGCCCTCGTCCTTCGCCGTCGCCTTGCCCATCTGCGTGGCGTCCGATTCGACGTCGAGGATATCGTCGGCGACCTGGAAGGTCGCGCCGAGAGTCCGGCCATAGTGGCCGAGCGCCGCCAGCGCCCCGGCATCGGCACGGCCGAGCCGCGCCCCGATCTCGACGCTGGCCGCCAGCAGGGCGCCGGTCTTCATCGCCTGCAGCTGCCGGATTGCCGCCTCCGACAACGGGCCTCGCTGCTCCTCGAAGCGCCCTTCCGCCGCAAGGTCGAGCATCTGGCCGCCGACCATCCCGCCGAGCCCGGAGGCGCGCGCCAGCGTACTCACCAGCGCCGCGCGCACGCCGCCGTCCGGATGCGTGGCCTCATCAGCCAGAACCTGGAAGGCCAGCGTCAGCAGCGCATCGCCGGCCAGGATCGCGGTCGCCTCGTCGAAAGCCTTGTGCACCGTCGGGCGGCCGCGGCGCAGATCGTCGTCGTCCATCGCCGGCAGGTCGTCATGGACGAGCGAATAGCAGTGCAGCAGCTCCACTGCCGCCCCCGCGCGCAGCCCCTGCCCGACGGCGGCGCCCATGAGCCTCGCCGTCTCGACCGTGAGGAAGGGCCGCAGCCGCTTGCCGCCGCCCAGCGCGCCGTGCCGCATCGCCGCGACCAGCCGCGGCGGGCGGACGATCTCGTCCTGCACCGGCTCGGTGGTGAGCAGGGTCGCCAGCAGGGCCTCGACGGCCTCGGCATTGTCGGCGAGCCGCCTGTCGAGATCGCCAGGGCTGGCCGGGGTCGGGACGGAACTCATGCGCGGGCCTCGCGTTCGCTGCCGGGACGGGGGCCTTGCCGGACGATGGCGGCATCGTCAAGCTGCGCGGCCATGACGCAGGACATCACGGACCGGCCGATCGACCGGCAAGGAGGGCGAAGCAACGTGCTGGGCAGGTTCATCGGCCTCGGCTTCCGGCTCGCCTGCTGGCTGCTCCTCCTTCTCGCCGCGGCGATCCTGCTCTACCGGGTCGTGCCCGTGCCTTCGACGCTGATGCTCGCGCGCTGGCTGACGCTGCGGCCCGTCGAACGCCAATGGGTGCCGCTCGACCAGATCTCGCCCAACCTGATCCGGGCCGTGATAGCGGCCGAGGACCAGCGCTTCTGCAGCCATCGCGGCGTCGACTGGATCGAGCTCAATGCCGTGCTCGACGACGAGGACGGCCCCAGCCGCGGCGCCTCGACCCTGACGATGCAGACCGCCAAGAACGTCTTCCTCTGGCCGGGCCGCTCCTATATCCGCAAGGGCCTCGAGATACCCCTGGCGATGGCGATCGACTTCGCGTGGGGCAAGCAGCGCGTCATCGAGGTCTATCTCAACGTCGCCGAATGGGGCCACGGCCTGTTCGGGGCAGAGGCGGCCGCGCAGCGCTATTTCGGCAAGCCGGTCGCGCGACTGA
>NZ_JBIWYK010000104.1:0-8392 GCF_044752385.1 Allobosea sp. CER48
TCCCGGGCGGCTGAAACGGTAGCGAAACCAGCTATGTGAAGACGTACTCACATCGGCAGGATCGTCGCGCCCATCAGTTCCTTGTCGATGGCGTGCGCGGCCTGCCGGCCCTCGCGGATCGCCCAGACCACGAGCGACTGGCCGCGGCGCATGTCGCCGGCGACATAGACCTTGTCGACGCTCGTCCTGTAGTCGCGATCATTGGCGACGACGTTGGCGCGCTTGTCCACTGCCGCCCCCGACTGCGCGATCATGCCCTCGATCACCGAGCCGGCGAAGCCGATGGCAAGGAAGCAGAGATCGGCCTGGAGCACGAACTCGGTGCCAGGTATCGGCTTGCGCTTCTCGTCGACGCGGGCGCACTTAACCCCGGTCAGGCGCCCATTGCGCCCCTCGAGCCCGAGCGTCGCGGCCTGGAACTCGCGCTCGGCGCCCTCGGCCTGCGAGGATGAAGTGCGGAACTTCGTCGGCCAGTACGGCCAGACGGTGAGCTTGTCCTCGATCTCCGGTGCCATCGGCCGGATGTCGAGCTGCGTCACCGAGAGCGCGCCCTGCCGGAAGGCCGTGCCGACGCAGTCCGACGCGGTGTCGCCGCCGCCCACGACCACGACATGCTTGCCGGCCGCCAGGATGGGCGCCGCGTTCGAGACATCCTCGCCGCCAACCCGCTTGTTCTGCTGGGTGAGGTAGGGCATCGCATAGTGAACGCCGGCGAGGTTGGTGTCCGGCAGGCCGGGATCGCGCGGCGCTTCCGCGCCACCGGTCATCAGCACCGCATCATGCTCGGCGACGAGCGTGGCGAAAGGCAGCGTCACGCCGACATTGGCGTTGTAGTGGAAGGTGACGCCTTCCGCCTCCATCTGCTTCACCCGGCGGTCGATATGCTTCTTTTCCATCTTGAAGTCGGGGATGCCGTAGCGGAGCAGGCCACCGGCCTTGGCCTCGCGCTCATAGACATGCACGTCATGGCCGACGCGGGCGAGCTGCTGCGCCGCCGCCATGCCGGCCGGGCCCGAGCCGACGATCGCGATGCGCTTGCCGGTGCGCCTGGCGGGGATCTCCGGCGCGATCCAGCCCTCTTCCCAGCCCTTGTCGGCGATCGCCTGCTCGATCGTCTTGATCGTCACCGGCATGTTCTCGAGGTTCAGCGTGCAGGCTTCCTCGCAGGGCGCGGGGCAGATGCGCCCGGTGAACTCCGGAAAGTTGTTCGTCGAGTGGAGGTTGCGCAGCGCATCCTCCCACCCGCCGGAATAGACCAGCTCGTTCCAGTCCGGGATCTGGTTGTGCACCGGACAGCCGGTCGGGCCGTGGCAGAAGGGGATGCCGCAATCCATGCAGCGTGCCGCCTGCTTCTTGATGTCGCGCTCTTCCAGGGGAAGCGTGAACTCGCGGAAATGCCGGATGCGATCGCCGGCGAGCTGATACTTCTGCTCCTGCCGGTCGTATTCGAGAAAGCCTGTGACCTTGCCCATGCCGTTTCTCTCGCCGTGTGCCCGGGGCGAACCCGCGCGCGTGCCTTAACCTGATCGGAATGCCGGGGCCCGGACGGCCCCGGCGGGTAGCCGTGACTTACTCGGCGGCCTGCAGCGTGCGGGCCTGCTCCATCTCGCGCAGCGCGCGGCGGTACTCGACCGGCATGACCTTGACGAACCGGGTCCGGTAGTCCGCCCAGTTGTCGAGGATCGCGCGGGCGCGCTGCGAACCGGTATAGGTGAAGTGGTTCGTCAGCATCTGCATCAGGCGCTCCTCGTCATGGCCCGACATGTTGGTCATGTCGATGCGGCCCTTGTGCTCGAGGTCGCCACCGTGATGGTGCAGCCGCTCCATCAGGTCCTCTTCCTCCTCGACCGGCTCGAGATCGACCATCGAGAGGTTGCAGCGCGACTTGAAGGTGCCGTCCTCGTCGAGGACATAGGCGATACCGCCGGACATGCCTGCCGCGAAGTTGCGGCCGGTCTGGCCAATGACCGCGACGACGCCGCCAGTCATGTACTCGCAGCCATGGTCGCCCGTGCCCTCGACCACCGCGATGGCGCCGGAGTTGCGGACCGCGAAGCGCTCGCCGGCGACGCCGCGGAAATAGGCCTCGCCCGAGATCGCGCCGTAGAGAACGGTGTTGCCCACGATGATCGAACGCTCGGCCACGGCACGGGTCGCCGGGTCTGGCTTCACCACGATCTTGCCGCCCGACAGGCCCTTGCCGACATAGTCATTGGCCTGGCCGGTGAGCTCGACGGTGACGCCGGCGGCGAGGAAGGCCGCGAAGCTCTGGCCGGAGGTGCCCTTGAGCTTCACCGCGATGGTGTCGTCAGGCAGGCCGGCATGGCCGTACTTCTTGGCGACGGCGCCGGAGAGCATCGCGCCGGTCGAGCGGTCGACATTGCAGATGCTTTCCTCGATCACGACCGGCGTGCCCGTCTCGATCGCATCCTCCGCCGCCTTTATCAGCCTGCGGTCGAGCACGGTGTCGATCGGGTGCTTCTGCAGCTCGACATGGCGGATCGCCACTTCCGGCAGATCGATCTTGTGGAAGAGCTTCGAGAAGTCGAGCCCCTTGGCCTTCCAGTGGTCGATGGCCTCCTGCTTGTCGAGCAGGTCCGAGCGGCCGACGAGCTCCTCGATCTTCGTGAAGCCCATCTCCGCCATGATCCGGCGGACATCCTCGGCCACGAAGAAGAAGTAGTTCACCACATGCTCGGGCAGGCCCTTGAAGCGCTTGCGCAGCACCGGGTCCTGCGTCGCGACGCCGACCGGGCAGGTGTTGAGGTGGCACTTGCGCATCATGATGCAGCCGGCCGCGATCAGCGGCGCCGTCGAGAAGCCGAACTCGTCGGCGCCGAGCAGCGCGCCGATGATGACGTCGCGTCCCGTGCGCAGGCCGCCATCGACCTGCAGCGCGACACGGCCGCGGAGCTGGTTCAGCACCAGTGTCTGCTGGGTCTCGGCGAGGCCGATCTCCCAGGGCGAGCCGGCATGCTTCAGCGAGGTCAGCGGGCTTGCGCCCGTGCCGCCCTCGAAGCCGGAGATGGTGATGTGGTCGGCGCGCGACTTGGCGACGCCCGCCGCGACCGTGCCGACGCCGATCTCGGAGACGAGCTTCACCGAGACGTCGGCAGCCGGGTTGACGTTCTTCAGGTCGAAGATCAGCTGCGCCAGATCCTCGATCGAATAGATGTCATGGTGCGGCGGCGGCGAGATCAGGCCGACGCCCGGCGTCGAATGCCGGGTCCGCGCGATCTTGGCATCGACCTTGTGGCCGGGCAGCTGGCCGCCCTCGCCGGGCTTGGCGCCCTGCGCGACCTTGATCTGCATGACGTCGGAATTGACGAGATATTCGGTGGTGACGCCGAAGCGGCCGGACGCGATCTGCTTGATCGCCGAACGCTTCGAACGGCCGTCCGGCATCGGCCTGAAGCGGACCGATTCCTCGCCCCCCTCGCCGGTGTTCGACTTGCCGCCGATCTGGTTCATCGCGATCGCGAGCGTCTCGTGCGCCTCGCGCGAGATCGAGCCGAAGGACATCGCGCCAGTGGCGAAGCGCTTCACGATATCGGCGGCGGATTCGACGCTCTCCAGCGGCACGGGCCTGCGCCCGTCATCCCCGGCCATCCTGACCTTGAACAGGCCGCGGATGGTGCTCAGGCGCTGCGCGTCGTCGTTGACCTGGCGGGCAAACTCCTCGTAGCGGTCCTGCGCGTTGAGCCGCACCGCATGCTGCAAAGAGGCGACGACGTCCGGCTTCCAGACATGGTCCTCGCCGCGGATGCGGTACATGTACTCTCCGCCGATATCGAGGCTGTTGCGATAGAGCGGCGAGTCGCCGAAGGCGTCGCGGTGGCGGCGCAGGCTCTCCTCCGCGATCTCGTCTAGGCCGACGCCCTCGATCGCCGTGCCGGTGCCGAAGAAGAACTTGTCGACGAAGGCGCTCTTCAGGCCGACGGCGTCGAAGATCTGCGCGCCGCAATAGGACTGGTAGGTCGAGATGCCCATCTTGGACATGACCTTCAGCACGCCCTTGCCGACCGACTTGATGTAGCGCTTCACCACCTCGTCGGCGTCGACCTCCTCGGGGAAGGCGCCCTGCTCGTGCTGGTCGAGCAGGGTGTCGAAGGCGAGATAGGGGTTGATCGCCTCCGCGCCATAGCCGGCGAGGCAGCAGAAGTGATGGATCTCGCGCGGCTCGCCGGATTCGACGACGAGGCCGACCGAGGTGCGCAGGCCCTTGCGGATCAGGTGGTGGTGCACCGCCGCCGTCGCCAGGAGCGCAGGGATCGGAATGCGGTCGGGGCCGACCTGCCGGTCTGACAGGATGATGATGTTGTAACCGCCATGGACCGCGGCTTCGGCACGCTCGCAGAGCCGCTCCAGCGCGCCTTCCATGCCTCCCGCGCCCTCGCGCGCCGGATAGGTGAAGTCGATCGTCTTGGTGTCGAAGCGATCCTCATAATGGCCGATGCAGCGGATCTTCTCGAGATCGTCATTGGTCAGGATCGGGGTGCGCACTTCCAGCCGCTTGCGCCGCGAGGTGCCCTCCAGATCGAGGATGTTCGGACGCGGCCCGATGAAGGAAAGCAGGCTCATCACCAGCTCTTCGCGGATCGGGTCGATCGGCGGGTTCGTGACCTGCGCGAAGTTCTGCTTGAAATAGGTGTAGAGCAGCTTCGACTTGAGCGAGAGCGCCGAGATCGGCGTATCCGTACCCATCGAGCCGACGGCCTCCTGGCCGGTCACCGCCATCGGCGCCATCAGCAGCCGGACATCCTCGGTGGTGTAGCCGAAGGATTGCTGGCGATCGAGCAGCGGCACATCGGTGCGCGAGGCCCGCGCCTCGACCGGCGGCAGGTCCTCAAGCACGATCTGAGTGCGCTTAAGCCAGTCCTTATATGGGTTAGCGAGGCACAGCGATGTCTTGATCTCGTCATCGCCGATGATGCGGCCCTGCTCGAGGTCGATCAGCAGCATCTTGCCGGGTTGGAGCCGCCACTTCTCGACGATCTTCTCTTCCGGGATCGGCAGCACGCCGAATTCGGAGGCGAGCACGACGAGCCCGTCATCGGTGACGAGATAGCGCGCCGGGCGCAGGCCGTTGCGGTCCAGCGTCGCGCCGATCTGGCGGCCGTCGGTGAAGGCGATCGCCGCCGGCCCGTCCCAGGGCTCCATCAGCGCCGCGTGGTATTCGTAGAAAGCCCGCCGCTCCTCGTCCATCAGCGGGTTACCGTTCCACGCTTCCGGCACGAGCATCATCATCGCGTGGGTCAGCGAGTAGCCGCCCTGCACCAGGAACTCGAGCGCATTGTCGAAGCAGGCGGTGTCGGACTGGCCCTCGTAGGAGATCGGCCACAGCTTGGAGATGTCCGAGCCGAACAGGTCGGAGTCGACGCTGGCCTGGCGGGCCGCCATCCAGTTGACGTTGCCGCGCAGCGTGTTGATCTCGCCGTTATGGGCGACCATCCGGTAGGGATGGGCGAGGCGCCAGGACGGGAAGGTGTTGGTGGCGAAGCGCTGGTGCACGAGAGCGAGCGCGCTGTCGAAGCGCTCGTCCTGCAGATCCTTGAAGTAGGAGCCGAGCTGGTTCACCAGCACCATGCCCTTGTAGACGATGGTGCGGCAGGACATCGAGACGGGGTAGTATTCCGCCGTCCGGCGCTCCTGATGGCGATAGACCTTGTTGGAGACCGACTTGCGGAGGACATAGACCTGCCGCTCGAACTCGTCCTCGCTGGTGATGTCGTCGGGCCGGCCGACGAAGAGCTGGCGATGGACCGGCTCGGTCTCCAGAACCGCCTTCCCGAGATCGGCGTTGTCGACCGGGACGTCGCGCCAGCCGAGGAAATTCAGGCCTTCCTCCTCGACGGTCTGCGAGATGATGTCCTCGCAGAGCGCGCGGATCGCCGGGTCGCGCGGCATGAAGAACTGGCCGATGGCGTAGAATCCGGGCTCCGGCAGAGCGATGCCGAGCTTCGCGGTCTCGTCCTTGAAGAAGCGATGCGGGATCTGGGTGAGGATGCCGCAGCCGTCGCCGAGCTTCGGATCGGCGCCGACAGCGCCGCGATGGTCGAGATTGTGCAGGATCTGCAGGCCCTGCTGGACGATTGCGTGGCTCTTGCGGTTCTTCATGTCGGCGATGAAGCCGACACCGCAGGAGTCTTTCTCGTTACGGGGGTCGTACAAGCCCTGATGCGTCGGCATCGCCGGGTCGCGCACGGCCGGAAAACGCTCGAAGCCCTCTGCGCCGCTCGACTTGCTGGTCACGCTCATCGTCAAACCCCGCTTCCCACAACCCGCTGGCGCACCACCGGCAGGTAAGACCGTCCAAAATCCTCGCCGCTTCGGCCCCGGCGCCGACGTCGCGTCAGCAGCAAGGATGGGGCCAAGGCGGTTCGGCCGTCGTCTTGTCAGAGGCTTGCTTGCGCTTTGTTTCCACCGCGCCCGCGTCCTCCGCAGGCGCCCCGGGCGGCTCTCGCCCGCTCGCGCCTGTCTTCAGCCCGTCGTTTTACGGACCGTGCACGTACGGTTGGCTTTGGCGTTATTGGCCCTGCCCCTCGTCATGCTCCGCTCCATTGCGACGGCGCGACCTGAAGCCAGCAGCGGCTCTCGGTCGGCGCGGTGAAAAATGGGACAGCAACACTGTCCTATTGCGATGAACTTGCCAGAATTCCAATCTACGCACAAGCGCCTATTTTGCACCGCGGCGAAATTTTATTGCAAAATCGAATCCGCGCCAGACATTTCCGGCATGAAAGCCGGACTCGGGCAGCACGCTTCTTGTTTTCGGGCGTCATATGAAGTTTCAGCCCGGCGCGACGCGCAGCCCCCCCTTTCCCGGCGCTCGCTTGGCAGGACACCGCCATCCGCCTAACCCTCGGACATGCAGTTCTTCAGCGACAACACAGCCGCCGCCAGCCCTCGCGTCATGGCCGCCCTCGCCGCCGCCAACGAAGGCGACGCCTCGCCCTATGGCAAGGACGAGTGGACGCAGCGCGTCGAGGAACGCTTCGCCGCGATCTTCGAGCGCGAGGTCTCGGTCTTCCTCGTGCTGACCGGCACCGCTGCGAACGCGCTGGCGCTCGCGAGCATCGTTCGGCCCTGGGGCGCCGTGCTCACCCATGAGGAGGCCCATGTCGTCGAGGACGAGTGTGGCGCGCCCGAATTCTTCAGCGACGGCGCCAAGCTGGTCGATCTGCCCGGCGTCGGCGGCAAACTGAAGCCGGAAACGGTGACGAAGGCGCTCTCGCATCTGCGCGACGGCGATTTCCATCAGGTGCAGGCTCAGGCGCTGACGATCACCCAGGCGACCGAATGCGGCACGATCTATACTCCGGCGGAGGTGCGGGCACTGAAGGAAGCCATCATGCCGCGCGGGCTCAAGCTCCATATGGACGGCGCCCGTTTCGCCAACGCGCTGGTGACGCTCGGCTGCTCGCCGGCCGACGTCACCTGGAAGGCCGGCGTCGACGTGCTCTCCTTCGGCGGCACCAAGAACGGCGCGCTCGCGGCCGAAGCCGTGATCTTTTTCGACCCGGCCCATGCCGCGGAGATGAAGTGGCGCCGCAAGCGCGCCGGCCAGACCCTGTCCAAGGGCCGCGTCCTCGGCGCCCAGTTCGAGGGACTGCTCGCCGACGACCACTGGCTCGACCTCGCCCGCCATGCCAACGCCCAGGCCAGGCGCCTCGCGGATTCGGTCGCGCAGGGCGGCGAAGCGCGCCTCGCCTGGCCCTGCCAGGCGAACGAGGTCTTCATCGTGCTGCCGCCCGCCGTGCAGGAGCGCCTGAAGACCGCCGGAGTGGGTTTCTACGATTGGTCCGCCCGCTCGCTGCCGCCCGAGGCCCCGCTCCGGGACGGCGAGATCGTCGGCCGATTCGTCATGTCCTTCGCGACACGTCCGGAGCATGTGGAGCGCCTCATCGCCGCCATCGCCGGCTGAAACGGCCCAATTCGGGCGCCTTTCCAGCCCCATGCCTGCCGCATTCCCTAACAAGACTGCCCGCCAGAAAGCAGTCGTTAAGGAAGACAGGCATGGCAAATCGTTCGACCGCACCGGGGCGCATCGCGCTGATGGGCCTGGTCGTGGCCGGCGCTCTGGCCGGCACGGCGGAAATCGCCGGCGCCCAGTTCTATTATTATGACGAGGGGTATGACCCGTACCCGGCCTACGGCTACGGCTATCGTTACGACGACGGCTACGCTCCGCGTCCGCCGATGGCGGTGCCGCGCGCTGCTCCTGCACCGGTCTCGCCCTACACGATCAACCGCATTGCCGCCCGGAACTACGGCCTCGCCCGGATCGAACGCTCGATTCGGCGCGACGACAGCTACATCATCGACGGCGTCACCGCCGGCGGCCAGCGCGTGCGCCTCGTCGTCGATGCCTATGCGGGCGAACTGATCCGCC
>NZ_JBIWYK010000105.1:0-8315 GCF_044752385.1 Allobosea sp. CER48
GGCAATGCGCACGTCGAGCCCGCAGCTTTGGAATCGCGAAGCGGCTTATGTCCGCCGTGCCGCGCGGCGCTCCGCTGCCCCTCACCGATCAACGAACGCGCAAAGCGGGCGAATGAAGGCGAATGACCGGCGTGTTCGCCCTTACGGCTGGCATCCACGCCTTTAACCCGCGCGTCACGAAGGAAGCCGCGGATGGCCGGGACGGGCCCGACCATGCCGGCACAGGCCGGCAGGACATGGGAGGCAGCGCGAATGCGCGGATGCGCGCAACGCGCATGGACTTGGGCCTTCGCGGCCCGCTAAAGCTTGCGGCGACAGCATCATCGGGGAGGCCGCCATGGCTTATGAGACCATTCTCGTCGAGACGAAGGGCAAGGTCGGTCTGATCACGCTCAACCGGCCGCAGGCGCTGAACGCGCTGAACGGCCAGCTGATCGACGACATCAACACGGCGCTCGACGGCTTCGGCCGGGATGACGGCATCGGCTGCATCGTGATGACCGGCTCCGAAAAGGCCTTCGCCGCCGGCGCCGATATCAAGGAGATGCATGGGCGGACCTTCCCCGGCACCTATCTCGACGACAAGTTCGAGGACTGGGACCGGATCGGCCTGCGCAAGAAGCCGATCATCGCGGCGGTCGCCGGCTTCGCGCTGGGCGGTGGCTGCGAGCTCGCCATGATGTGCGACTTCATCATCGCCGCCGACAACGCGAAATTCGGCCAGCCCGAGATTAATCTCGGCGTCATCCCCGGGGCCGGCGGCACGCAGCGCCTGACCCGGGCGATCGGCAAGGCGAAGGCCATGGACCTCATCCTCACCGGCCGCATGATGAGTGCACAGGAAGCCGAGCATTCCGGCCTCGTCGCCCGCGTCGTGCCGCTCGCCGAATTGCTCGCGGAGACTCTGAAGGCGGCCGAGGCCATCGCGGCCAAGTCGCTGCCGTCGGTTCTGATGGCGAAGGAATCGGTCAACCGCGCCTTCGAGGTCACGCTGCAGGAAGGGCTGCGCTTCGAGCGCCGCGTCTTTTCCTCGCTCTTCGCCACCGCCGACCAGAAGGAAGGCATGTCCGCCTTTTCCGAGAAACGGAAGCCCGATTTCAAGAACGCCTGAAGCGGCACCGCGCGGGCCGGCGGCGCGCCGGTCCGCGCGACCGATCACCCGCGCGCATGGCCGGGGTGCCGATCTTTGACTTGAACCCGGACCGGCCCTGCTGACACGATGCGCGATCATCAGCAGGACGAACGCCATGACCACCCCAGCCCGCATTGCCGCCCCCGAAGGGCTGACGCTCCCGACCTATGCCGACGTCGAGCGCGCCGCCGAGCGCCTGAAGGGCGTCGCACATCACACGCCGGCGATGAGCTCGGCGACGGCCAACCGGCGCAGCGGGGCCAGCCTCGTCTTCAAGCCCGAGAACCTGCAGCGCATGGGCGCCTTCAAGTTCCGCGGCGGCTACAATGCGATCTCGGCCCTTTCCGCGGCGCAGAAGAAGGCGGGCGTGCTGACCTTCTCCTCAGGCAATCACGCCCAGGCCATCGCCTATGCCGGCAAGCTGCTCGGGGTGCCAACCACCATCATCATGCCGGAGGACGCCCCGCAGGCGAAGGTCGAGGCGACGCAGGGCTACGGCGGCGAGGTCGTCCGCTACGACCGCTATACCCAGGACCGGCTGGAGATCGGCAACCGCATCGCGGGCGAGCGCGGCCTCACCCTGATCCCGCCCTATGACCATGCCGACGTCATCGCCGGCCAGGGCACGGCGACCAAGGAGCTGATCGAGGATGCCGGCCCGTTCGATATCCTGATCGTGCCGCTCGGCGGCGGCGGGCTGCTCGCGGGCGCCGCGCTGGCCGCCAAGGCGCTCAATCCGGACTGCCGCATCTTCGGCGTCGAGCCCGAGGCCGGGAATGACGGCCAGCAATCGCTGCGCTCCGGCAGGATCGTGAAGATCGGCGTACCCAAGACCATCGCCGACGGCGCGCAGACCGCCTTCCTCGGCGATCGCACCTTCCCGATCATCCAGGCGCTGGTCGAGGACATCCTGACCGTCAGCGATGCCGAGCTCGTCGACGCCATGCGCTTCTTCGCCGAACGGATGAAGCTCGTGGTGGAGCCGACGGGCTGCCTCGCCGCGGCCGCGGCCCTGACCGGCAAGGTGCCGGTCGAGGGCAAGCGCGTCGGCGTCATCATTAGCGGCGGCAATGTCGATCTGGCGAGCTTTGCCCGCCTGATCGCGCCTTCCGCCTGAGGACAATCCGGCAAAAGCGATTCCGTCGTTGACGGCCGGGTCGCAAGCGACTATAGCCCCTCCACTCGCGGCGGCCCGCGCAAGCTAGGCCGCCGCTCACGTTTTTCCAGCAAGGAAGCGGCCAGCACCGTCGGCAATAATGCCAGACGCCGGGCCGCGATGAGAACGAGGACGTTTCGATGGCCAATACGACGTCGGCCAAGAAGGCTACGCGCAAGATCGCCCGCCGCACCGAGGTCAACAAGACCCGCCGCTCGCGGATGCGCACCTTCCTGCGCAAGGTCGAGGAGGCGATCGCCTCGGGCGACAAGTCTGCCGCCGCCGAGGCCCTGAAGGCCGCCCAGCCGGAGATCATGCGCGCTGCCCAGAAGGGCGTGGTTCACAAGAACACCGCCTCGCGCAAGGTTTCCCGCCTCGCCCACCGCATCGGCGCGCTGGCTTCCTGAGCCTTAAGAATACCGTTCATTTCGACGGCGAAAGCCCGGCCTCGCGGCCGGGCTTTTTCGTTGGCTCGGGCGCCTCTGTGGCGACTCAGCCACAGGCCTCGACGGAACGGAAAAAGTGCGGCTGGCAAGCTGTTTCCACAGGCTTTCCACGGCTTTGCGGCCTTGACTCCCGGACGCGCTTGAGGGCGCAAAACTGCACCCGAAACCTGACTCCGTCGCACATAAAAAGACCTGAATTATCATCACCTTAGTGGGCAAAGGATTTTGAAGGACGGAATCGCGGCGACTCTGCGGCAGCCATTTCGAAGGCCCGAAAAAAAAGATTCGCGGCGGGCGAAGAGGCCGGGCGTCAAGAAAATCTTAAGTTCCCCAACCAATTGCAGGGTGTGGCACCGCCTTGGCGGGCCCACCTCGCAAGGCGAGTCTCGGAAGCCGGCTGAAAGGGATGTTGCAGCCCGTCGAGAGCGCCTTGTAAGGTCCCTTCGTCGCCCGGCGGACAGCAATGTCCACCAGGCGGTTTCCAGAGATGATAAGCGTTTTGGCTCGCGACCATGGAGGTTGGAGGATGTAGCTCCTTTGTCTTTCGATGTTGAGATAAAGGGCGGCACCGTCCTTCGACGAGCCTTCCAAGCGTAATCGACAAAACAGGGATTCAGGACCTGCCGGGCGCCAGCGCGTCCGTCGGGAGGGGATCCTTTTTCAACCGGACAACAGCACCGGGAAGGTGTCCGCATCTGCGGCCGCCAATCCCAAGGCGCGCAAATTTTCAAAGAATGGGGCCATTGATGTTCGAGCGACAGGAACTCGGTGAAACGGTCGAGACAGCGTCTGTGGTGGTGATCGCGGCCGACGAGGCCGCCGGGGTTCAGCTGGAAGAGGTTTCGGTTCAGGATGCCTGGGAGCGGGTCCGCCGGCGCCTGCGCGCCGAGCTGGGCGAAGACGTCTTCTCCAGCTGGTTCGGCCGGCTCGAGCTCTCCGGCATCGTCGAGGGCGTGGCCTATCTCACGGTCCCGACCCGCTTCCTCAAGAGCTGGCTCGAGGCGCATTACGCGGAGCGGCTCAGGGTGAATTGCATGGCGGAGCTGCCGGCTCCGAACGGCGTACTGCTCTCGGTCCGCACGGTTTCGCGCGAGACCACGGTCGCACCGCGCGCCGAGACCGCGCTGCGTGCCCGCCCCGCCGCTGCGCCCAGCAGCGACGCGGTCGAGGCCGCCCGGCCGGCCGCTCAGGACGGCGCGCAGCCCTCCGAATCCGATTCGGTCGATGCCTGCGGCACGGCGCTCGACAAGCGCATGAGCTTCCAGAGCTTCGTCGTCGGCAAGTCGAACCAGCTCGCATTCGCGGCCGCCGAGCGCATCGCGGCGGCTCCTGCTGGCCAGAGCCCCTACAACCCGCTCTATCTCCACGCCGGTGTCGGCCTCGGCAAGACGCATCTGCTGCAGGCGGTCGCCCAGGAGGCGCGTCGCCAGGGCAAGCGTGTCGCCTATTTCACCGCCGACCGCTTCATGTACGGCTTCGTCGCGGCGCTGAAGTCGCAGACCGCGCTCGCCTTCAAGGAGAAGCTGCGCGGCATCGACCTGCTGATCGTCGACGACGTCCAGTTCATCCAGGGCAAGTCGATCCAGCAGGAGTTCGGCCACACGATCAACGCGCTGCTCGATGCCGGCAAGCAGATCGTCGTCGCCGGCGACCGTCTCGCCGGTGAGCTCGAGGCGCTCGACGAGCGCATCCGCTCGCGTCTCGGTGGCGGCCTCGTCGTGGAGGTCGGCGAGCTCGACGAGGCGCTGCGCGCCAAGATCCTGTCGAGCCGTATGGAAGCGCTGCAGGGCGCCCACCCCAACTTCCAGGTCGGCCCGGATGTCGTCTCCTATGTCGCCCGCGTCGTCACGACCAATGGCCGCGACCTCGACGGCGCCGCCAACCGGCTGCTCGCCCATGCGACCCTTTCGGGCCAACTGGTGACGCTCGAGACGGCCGAGGCTGCGATCCGCGACCTCGTGCGGACGCGCGAGCCGCGCCGCGTCAAGATCGAGGACATCCAGAAGCTCGTCGCGACGCGCTACAATGTCAGCCGCGCCGACATCCTCTCGGAGCGCCGCACTGCAGCGGTGGTCAAGCCGCGCCAGATCGCGATGTACCTGTCGAAGGCCCTGACGCCGCGCTCGCTGCCGGAGATCGGCCGCCGCTTCGGCGGGCGCGATCACACCACGGTGCTGCACGCCGTGCGCAAGATCGAGAAGGCGATCAGCGAGGACCGCTCGCTGCATGACGAGGTCGACCTGCTGAAGCGCATGCTGCAGGAGTGAGGCCTGCGCGGATAGCGCGCATCCGTTCCTGCCAAAGGTTGTGGCTGCCGGCGCGCGCAGGCCTTGCGCGCCCGCTCCGCGTCCTGCAATGTCGCTGGCCATTCATTCGGCCCGGGCAGCCATGCCCGGGCGGCTAGCGCCAGAAGACTAGACAATCATGAAGGTCACGGTCGAACGTTCCACGCTGCTCAAGTCGCTTGGCCACGTGCATCGCGTGGTGGAGCGCCGCAACACGATCCCGATCCTGTCGAACCTGCTGCTCAGTGCCTCCGAGAACGGCCTGCGCCTCAAGGCGACCGATCTCGACATCGAGGTTGTGGAGACCATTCCGGCCGAAGCGGCCGAGTCCGGCGCCACGACCGTCCCGGCACATACCCTCTACGATATCGTCCGCAAGCTGCCGGACGGCGCGCAGGTCTCGCTCGAGACGACCGGGGACAGCGGGCTCGTCCTGCGCTCCGGCCGCTCGCGCTTCCAGCTCCAGACGCTGCCCGAGAGCGACTTCCCGGACATCACCGCCGGCGAGATGGCGCACCGCTTCGTTCTGCCTGCCGGCGAGCTGAAGCGCCTGATCGACAAGACCCAGTTCGCGATCTCCACCGAGGAGACCCGCTACTACCTCAACGGCATCTATCTCCACACCATCGATGTCGAAGGCCGCCCGGTGCTGCGCGCGGTCGCGACCGACGGGCACCGCCTCGCCCGCGTCGACACCGCCGCCCCGCAGGGCTCGGTCGGCATGCCCGGCGTCATCGTGCCGCGCAAGGCGGTCGCCGAGATCCAGAAGCTGCTGGAAGACGGCGAGAGCGAGGTCGCGGTCGAGCTGTCCGGCTCGAAGATCCGGGTCGCGACGGCCAGCGTCGTGCTGACCTCGAAGCTGATCGACGGCACCTTCCCCGACTATCAGCGCGTCATCCCGAGCGGGAACGACAAGCGCCTCACCGTCGACAAGGGCGATTTTGCCGCGTCCGTCGACCGCGTCTCGACGATCTCGTCGGAGCGGGGCCGTGCCGTGAAGCTCTCGATGGCCGACGGGCGCATGACGCTCTCCGTCACCAACCCGGATTCGGGCTCCGCGACCGAGGAGATCGAGGTCGACTACGAGGCGAGCCCGCTCGATATCGGCTTCAACGCCCGGTATCTCATGGACATCGCCGCCCAGCTCGATGGCGATACCGCCCTGCTCAAGCTCGCAGATCCCGGCTCGCCGACCGTGATCCAGGATCGCGAAGGGGCCTCCGCGCTCTACGTGCTGATGCCGATGCGCGTCTGATTCCGCGGCTATGGCCGCCGTCGCGCGCCTGATCCTGCAGGATTTCCGTTCCTACGAGGCCCTCGATCTCCCGGTCGAGGGCCAAATCGTTGCGCTGATCGGCGAGAACGGAGCCGGCAAGACCAATATCCTCGAAGCGCTCTCGCTGTTCACGCCGGGCCGTGGCCTGCGCCGGACCGAACTCTCGGCCATGGCGCGGCAGGGCGGCGACGGCTCCTTTGCCGCCTCGGTAACGCTCGCCGACGAGGCGGGACGGCTCGGCATCGGGCTCGGCTCCCTGGATGCGGAAGGGCGCCGGGCGAGGCTTGCGCGCATCGACGGAGCCGCCGTCGGCTCGGCGCTCGCGTTCAGCGACTATCTGCGCGTGGTCTGGCTGACGCCCGATCTCGACGGGCTGTTCCGGGGCGCAGCCGGCGACAGGCGGCGCTTTCTCGACCGGCTGGTGCTGGCGATCGACCCGAGCCACGCCACCCGCTCGAACGCGCTCGAACGCGCACTGCGCTCGCGCAACCGCATCCTCGAGGAGAGCCCGGGACAGGGACAGTGGCTCGACGCCGTCGAGCGCGAGATCGCCGAACTGGGCGTCGCGGTCGCGGCCGCCCGCGCCGAGGCGGTCGCGCGTCTCTCCGCGATCATTGCCGAGACGCGCGATGAAGCCTCGCCCTTTCCCTATGCGGACTTGGCGCTTTCTGGCGAGATCGACCAGCTCGTGACACGCCTGCCCGCGATCGACGCGGAGGATGCCTATCGCGACCTTCTGCGCCAGGGCCGCCATCGCGACCGGGCCGCCGGACGCACGCTCGCCGGCCCTCAGGCTTCCGATCTGGAAGTCCGGCACGGCCCGAAGGACATCCCGGCCGGCCAGGGCTCGACCGGCGAGCAGAAGGCACTGCTGATCGGCCTCGTGCTGGCCCATGCCCGGCTCGTGGCGGCCATGAGCGGCATCGCGCCCCTCGTCCTGCTCGACGAGATCGCGGCTCATCTCGATCCGCGCCGGCGCGCGGCACTGTATGACGGCCTCGCCGGTCTCGGCTGCCAGGTCTGGATGACCGGGGCCGATGCGGCCCTGTTCGGCGATCTGCCCGCCGGTGCACGCCGCTTTGCGATCACGCCCGGGCGGGCCGATCCGATCGATTGATCGATCAGGCCACGCCTTGCGATGGGACGCTTGCGGCCATTGCTGCTAATGTCCGGCCTTCTCGGAGACAGGCCATGGATTTCTCCAGCCTCGCCCTGTTCGCGGGCGTCTACTTCCTCGCGGTCGCCTCGCCCGGCCCTGGCATCGCGGCCTTGGTCGCGCGTTCCCTTTCGTCGGGCTTCCGGGGCTCGCTGCCCTTTCTCGCCGGCATCGTCATGGGCGACCTCGTCTGGTTCACGCTCTCGGCGCTGGGGTTGAGCGTGCTGATGCAGAGCTTCCACGGCGTCTTCGCCGCGGTCAAATATGCCGGCTGCGCCTACCTGCTCTATCTCGCCTACAAGGCCTGGACGGCTCCGGCCGAGGCGCCGAAGCCCTCCGCCGCCGCACGCGGCGAGGGCGCCCGCCTGTTCCTTGGCGGCATTGCGCTGACGCTGGGCAATCCGAAGGTCATGGTCTTCTTCCTCTCGATCCTGCCGCTGGTCATCGATCTCAACGCCTTGACCGCGCTCGCCTTCATCGAGGTCGCCGCATTGATCGCTCCGATCATCACGGGAACGCTGATGGCCTATGCCTATGCGGCAGACCGCGCCCGGCGGCTGGTGGCGAGCCCGCGCGCGATGCGCTGGATCAACCGTGCGACCGGCGGCGTGATGCTGGGCGCCGCCGCCGCAATCGCGACCCGGAGCTGAGCCGCGGTGCTGGCGGCCGCCGGCCTGCTCGATCTCGGCTTCGCGCTGTTTCACGCCGCCTTCTGGCGGCTGTTCGGCTGGCCGCGGCGACTTGCAGCGTCCGGTGGCCTGAACATGGCGATCACCCAGACGCTCAACGCCATGCTGGGCTTCGTCTTCCTCGCCTATGGCACGGCGCTGGTCTGGCAATCGGGCATGTCCGGCATCCACCCGC
>NZ_JBIWYK010000106.1:0-8304 GCF_044752385.1 Allobosea sp. CER48
GCCGGGGGCCATATGCCTCGAATCCGTCGTGATGCCGCTCCAGAGGAAGGCAGACATGTTCGCTCCGCTCTTCCGCTGGCTCGAGAGCCGCATTGATGTCTTCGCTCCGTTCAATGAGCAGGAGACGCCGCCGCGCGGCGTCTGGCCCTTCATGTGGCATCACATCAAGGGCGTGCGGGGCTGGATGGCCCTGATCATGCTGACAGGCCTCGGCTTCAGCGGCATCGAGGCGGCGATGTATCTGATGGTCGGCTGGTTCGTCGACCTGCTCTCGACGCAGTCGCCGGAAACGATCTTCCGCGATCATGGCTGGGTACTCGCCGGCGCGGCCTTCCTGCTCGTCGTGGTCCGGCCGCTGATCTATTTTGCCAACCACGCCATCGTCGATCAGGTCGTGGTGCCGCAGATCACCAACCAGATCCGCTGGCGAAACCATGTCTACACGCTCGGCCACGCGCTGGGCTATTTCCAGAACGATTTCGCCGGGCGCCTTTCCGCCCGCGTCATCCAGGCCGGGCAGTCGATCCGTGGCGCGACGATCGAGGTCATCGACGACCTCTGGTACGCGCTCGTCTTCGCTTCGGTGGCGATCGGCTTCTTCGGCAAGACGAGTATCTGGCTGGCGCTGCCGGTCATCGCCTGGCTAGCGGCCTATGTGACGCTGCTGATCTACTTCGTGCCGCGTGCCAAGGCGCGGTCGGAAGCGAACTCCTTCGGCCGGTCGAGCACGACCGGACGCATCGTCGATTCCTACACCAACATCCTGACGGTGAAGCTCTTCGCGCGCAGCGACGCAGAGCGCTCGGCCGTCCGCGACTCGTTGACGCGGTGGAACGCGTCGTTCCTCAACCTGTCGCGGCTGATCACCGGCGTCAGCGTCATCCTGCAGACGATGAACAGCCTGCTCGTGGTGGCGACGGCCTGGCTCGCGCTGCTGCTCTGGAGCCAGGGCGAGATGACGCCGGGTGCCGTCGCCGCTGCGATCGGCCTGGTGCTGCGCCTCGTGCAGATGTCCGGCTGGCTGATCCATCTCGTGCGCGGCATCTTCGAGAATATCGGCTCGGTGCAGGAGAGCATGGAGACGATCGCCAAGCCGCACGACCTGCGCGATGCGCCGGATGCGCAGCCGCTCGTCGTCGACAAGGGCGCGATCAGCTTCGAGAAGATCCGCTTCAATTACGGACGCGCGCAGGGCCTGTTCGAGGGGCTCGATCTGCAAATCCAGCCCGGCGAGCGGATCGGGCTGGTCGGGCCGTCGGGGGCAGGCAAATCGACGTTGGTCAACCTGCTGCTGCGGCTCTACCCGCTCGAAAGCGGGCGCATCCTGATCGACGGGCAGGATATCGCCCATGTCACGCAGGACAGCCTGCGAGCCCAGATCGGCATGGTGACACAGGATAATTCGCTGTTGCACCGCTCGATCGGCGACAACATCGCGTACGGCCGGATCGGCGCGAGCGAAGCCGAGATCATCGCCGCGGCACGCCAGGCCGAGGCGCACGACTTCATCCTCGGGCTAGGCGACCAGGACGGGCGGCAGGGCTTCGATTCGCGCGTCGGAGAGCGCGGCGTGAAGCTCTCGGGCGGGCAACGGCAGCGCATCGCCATCGCGCGGGTGCTGCTCAAGGACGCTCCGATCCTGATTCTCGACGAAGCGACCTCCGCGCTCGATTCCGAGGTCGAGGCGGCGATCCAGCAGCAGCTCGCGGCCCTGATGCAGGGCAAGACCGTGATCGCCATCGCGCATAGACTTTCGACGATTGCCGCGCTCGACCGCCTGATCGTGCTGGATCAGGGGCGGATCGTCGATACCGGCAGCCACGAGCAACTGATCGCGCGGGGAGGGCTCTATGCCCGGCTCTGGGCGCGCCAATCCGGCGGCTTCCTCGCGGCCGCTGATCCGGAAAAGCTTGCCGTTTGAGGCCCTCGCCAGCGAACTGTGCGCCATGCATGGGCGGGAGGTTCGCGACAGTAGACTTCGTCCAATCTGCATGTCAAAGAGCCCAAGGTGACGCACCGCCGCATTGCGGCGGTCGCGGCGCGCCCCTATGAGGGCGACAGGCGACAATTTCGAGCTGTTACAGCTCGCAAGACGTGTAAGAGGATTGGATCGTGGCGAACGCGACCGATACATCGACCGGAACAACCCGCCGCGATTTCCTGATGCTTGCGACTGGCGCTGCCGGCGCCGTCGGCGTCGGCGCAGTCCTCGTTCCCCTGATCAGCCAGCTTGCTCCGGACGCGCAGACCGTCGCCGCGGGCGCGCCTGTCGACGTCGATCTGGCTCCCATCGCGGAAGGCCAGGCGATCAAGCTGTTCTGGCGCGGCAAGCCGATCTTCGTGCGCCATCGCACCAGGAAGGAGATCGACGAGGCTCTCGCCGTCGATGTCGCCACGCTGCGTGACCCGCAGACCGACCAGCAGCGCACCAAGGCCGGCCACGAGCAGTTCCTCGTCGTCTTCGGTAACTGCACCCATCTCGGCTGCATCCCGCTCGGCACGGCGCCGGGCGAGTCCAAGGGTGATTTCGACGGCTGGTTCTGCCCCTGCCACGGGTCGCACTACGATTCCTCCGGTCGCATCCGCAAGGGCCCGGCACCGCTCAACCTGCCGGTCCCGCCCTACGCGTTCACCTCGGACTCCAAGATCAAGATCGGCTGAGCAATGCGCTCGACGCTTTCCCGCCAAGTTGAGACAGCCTTGAGGCATTCTTCATGAGTGGTCACAGTTCCTACGTCCCGAAGACAGGCATCGAACGCTGGCTCGACGCCCGCCTGCCGATCATTCGCCTGACTCATGATTCGGCCGTCTCCTATCCTGTCCCGCGCAACCTGAACTACCTCTGGACGTTCGGTGGCATCCTCGTGTTCATGCTGGTCGCGCAGATCATCACCGGCATCGTGCTGGTGATGCACTACACGCCGCATGCGTCGATGGCCTTCAACTCCGTCGAGCACATCATGCGCGACGTGAACTATGGCTGGCTGCTGCGCTACCTGCACTCGAACGGCGCCTCGATGTTCTTCATCGCCGTCTACGTGCACATCTTCCGCGGGCTCTACTACGGTTCGTACAAGGCGCCGCGCGAGGTGCTCTGGATCCTCGGCGTGGTCATCTTCCTGCTGATGATGGCGACGGCGTTCATGGGCTACGTGCTGCCCTGGGGCCAGATGTCCTTCTGGGGCGCGACCGTCATCACCAACCTGTTCTCGGCGCTCCCGGTGGTCGGCGAGACGATCGTCACCTTCCTGTGGGGCGGCTACTCGGTCGACAACCCGACGCTGAACCGCTTCTTCTCGCTGCACTACCTGCTGCCGTTCATGATCTTCGGCGTCGTCGGGCTGCACATCTGGGCGCTGCACCATGTCGGCCAGAACAACCCGACCGGCGTCGAGGTGAAGAACGTCGCCAAGGACACCGTGCCGTTCACGCCCTATGCCACCGTCAAGGACATCTTCGGCATGGTCGTGTTCATGATCCTGTTCTCCTGGTTCGTGTTCTACCAGCCGAACTTCATGGGCCATGCCGACAACTACATCCCGGCGAACCCGGCCTCGACCCCGGCGCACATCGTCCCGGAATGGTACTTCCTGCCGTTCTACGCGATCCTGCGCGCCATTCCCGACAAGCTCGGCGGCGTGCTCGCCATGGGTGCGGCGATCGTCGTGCTCGCCTTCCTGCCCTGGATCGACACCTCCAAGGTCAGGTCGATGAGCTATCGCCCGATCGCACGCCAGCTCTTCTGGGCCTTCGTCGTGGTCTGCATCGGCCTGGGCTATCTCGGCGCCATGCCGGCGGAAGGCGGCTACGTCATCGCCTCGCAGATCTTCACCGTGCTGTATTTCGGCTTCTTCGTGGCTCTGTTCGTCGTCGGCCTGTTCGAGCGGCCGAAGGCGCTGCCGACCTCGATCGCCGACGCCGTGCTGGCGGCCTCCGCCAAGAACGGCTCGGCAGCGCGCATCGCGGCGGCCACGGCTGCCGAACCGAACGTCAAGGGCTGACGGAACCATGAGCAGAATCTCGTTTCGTCTTGCCCTGACCGGGCTCGCCGCCGGCCTGTCGCTGGCGATGTTCCAGCCGGCCGCCCAGGCCGCCGAGGCCGGTCCGAAGCCGCCGGCGATGAGCTGGTCGTTCTCCGGCCCCTTCGGCAAGTTCGACCGGGCTCAGCTGCAGCGCGGCTTCAAGGTCTACAAGGAAGTCTGCGCGAGCTGCCATGGCGCGAGCCTCGTCGCCTTCCGCAACCTGTCGCAGCCGGGCGGCCCCGAGTTCACGCCCGGCCAGGTCGCCGCGCTTGCCGCGACCTATCAGATCAAGGACGGCCCGAACGAGACGGGCGAGATGTTCGATCGGCCGGGCCGGCCGGCCGACCGCTTCCCGTCGCCGTTCCCGAACGAGCAGGCAGCACGCGCGGCCAATGGCGGCGCCTTCCCGCCGGACTTCTCGGTCCTGGCAAAGGCCCGCACCTATACGCGCGGCTTCCCGACCTTCATCTTCGACATCTTCACGCAGTATCAGGAGCAGGGGCCGGACTATATCCACGCCCTGCTGACCGGCTATGAGGAGCCGCCTGCCGGCGTGACGCTTCTGCCGGGGCAGAACTATAACCGGTACATGCCCGGCCATCTGATCGCGATGCCGAAGCCGATCTCGGACGGCCAGGTCGAGTATCCGAAGGGGCCGGATGGCAAGTCGCCGGTGCCGGAGACGGTCGACCAGTATTCCCGCGACGTCGCGGCCTTCATGGTCTGGATGGCGGAGCCGCATATGGAAGCGCGCAAGCGCCTGGGCATGCAGGTGATGATCTTCCTGACGATCTTCGCCTTCCTGCTCTATTACACCAAGAAGAAGGTGTGGTCGCGCATGCCGGACGGCTCGCCGGCTCACTGAACGGCGAAGAACGTTCTGAGAAAGGCCCCGGAGACGGGGCCTTTTTCGTTGTCGGAAGACGGTTCCGCGGATACGGCGGGGCGGTGATCGGCACCGACTGTGTTGCGACCGTCATCGAAAGGTGATCCCTTCCGCGCCCGCAACAAGGAATCAGCCATGAGCGAAGCCGTTCTCGGAATCATCGGCGGATCGGGCATCTACGATCTGCCGGGCCTCAGCGATCTCCGCGAGGAGCGCATCGAAAGCCCCTGGGGCCAGCCGTCGGACGTGCTGCGGATCGGCCGGATCGGCACGACGAAGATCGTCTTCCTGCCGCGGCATGGGCGGGGACATGCCATCCCGCCCTCCGAGATCAATTACCGCGCGAATATCGACGTGCTGAAGCGGGCCGGCGTGACCGATCTCGTCTCGCTCTCGGCCTGTGGCTCATACAAGGCCGAGCTCTATCCGGGGCTGTTCGTCCTTGTGGACCAGTTCGTCGACCGCACCACGCGGCGCGAGAGCTCCTTCTTCGGCCGGGGCTGCGTTGCCCATGTCTCCGTCGCCCATCCGGTCGGGCCGGCACTTCAGGGCCGGATCGCGGCAGCGGCGCAGGCCGAGGACCTGCCATTCGTGCGCGGTGGCACGCTGGTGACGATGGAGGGGCCGCAATTCTCGACCTATGCGGAATCGATGACCTATCGCGGGCTCGGTTACGACCTGATCGGGATGACGGCGATGCCGGAGGCCAAGCTCGCGCGCGAGGCGGAGATCACCTACGCCACCGTTGCCATGGTGACGGACTATGATTGCTGGCACGAACTGCATGGGGCGGTCGACGTCGCCTCCGTCGTGGCGGTTCTGCACGAGAACGCGGACAAGGCCCGTCGCCTCGTCGCCCGGCTCGCCGCCGATTTTCCGGCCGAGCGCGAGGCTTGCCCCGCCGGCTCGCACAATGCGCTCGACAATGCTCTGATCACCGCTCCTTCCTTCCGCGATCCCGCCCTGCTGGCCAAGCTCGACGCGGTGGCCGGCCGGGTGCTGAAGAGCTAAGTCATGGCAGCGCCCTTGACGAAGCCGGCCCGGCGTCCGACCAAGGCGTCCGCCATCACGCCCGAGACGACGCCCATGAACCTCGCCGACAGCATCCGCGCGATCCCGGACTATCCCCGGCCCGGCATCGTCTTTCGCGACATCACCACGCTGCTCGGCGATGCCCGGGCATTTCGGCGCGCCATCGACGAACTGGTCCAGCCGTTCGCCGGGCTGAAGATCGCCAAGATCGCCGGCATCGAAGCACGCGGCTTCATCATCGGCGGCGCGGTGGCACATCAGCTCTCCGCGGGCTTCATCCCGGTCCGCAAGAAGGGCAAGCTGCCGCTCGAGACACTGCGGGCGACCTATGCGCTCGAATATGGTGCCGACGAGATCGAGATCCATCGCGACGCCGTACAGCCGGGCGAGCGTGTCCTGCTGGTCGACGATCTCGTCGCGACCGGCGGCACGGCCGAAGCGGCGGTGAACCTGCTCAGCGGGCTCGGCGCTGAGGTCGTGGCGGCCTGCTTCATCGTCGACCTCCCCGATCTCGGCGGAGCCGACAAGATCAGAAGGCTCGGCGTTCCCGTCCGGACCCTGGTGTCCTTCAGCGGCGACTAGATCCATGAAGATCAACGGCCAGCACTATCGGACGATCTGGCTCGCGCAGGATGGCTGGCGTGTCGTGGTCATCGACCAGACGCGTCTGCCCTTCCGGTTCGAGACGGTGGCGCTGGGGTCGGTCGAGCAGGCGGCTGACGCGATCCGGTCCATGGTGGTGCGCGGCGCGCCGCTGATCGGCGCGACCGCCGCCTATGGCGTCGCGCTGGCGATGCGGGCGGATGCCTCCGATGCTGCGCTCCAGGCGGCGCTGGCGCTGCTGGGTGCGACTCGGCCGACGGCCGTCAACCTGCATTGGGCCCTGGCGCGCATGCGGCGGGTCCTGACGGCTCTGCCTTCCGAACGGCGAGTGGAGGCTGCCTATGCGGAGGCGCTGGCGATCTGCGACGAGGATGTCGCGCTCTGCCGCGCGATCGGCGAGCACGGCCTGCCGCTGATCCGCGAAATCGCCACGCGCAAGCTGGCGGGGCAGGCGGTCAACATCCTCACCCATTGCAATGCCGGCTGGATCGCGACGGTGGACTGGGGCACGGCCCTGGCGCCGATCTACCTGGCCCATGACGCCGGCCTCCCCGTCCATGTCTGGGTCGACGAGACGCGGCCGCGCAATCAGGGCGCGTCGCTCACGGCCTATGAGCTCGGTGCCCATGGCGTGCCGCATACGGTGATCACGGACAATGCCGGCGGCCATCTGATGCAGCGCGGTGCGGTCGACATGGTGATCGTCGGAACCGACCGGACGACCGCCAGCGGCGACGTCGCCAACAAGATCGGCACCTATCTGAAGGCGCTCGCGGCGCATGACAATGACGTGCCGTTCTATGTAGCGCTGCCTTCGCCGACGATCGACTGGGCCATCCGGGATGGTCTTGCCGAGATTCCGATCGAGGAGCGGGCGGCGCGCGAAGTGACACATCTCTCAGGCCTTGCCGAGGATGGCGAAGTGCGCTCCGTGCGCGTGGTGGCGCCGGGCAGCGGCGCAGCCAATCCCGCCTTCGACGTTACGCCGGCGCGCCTCGTCACCGGGCTCATCACCGAGCGTGGCGTCTGCGTTGCCAGTGCCGAAGGCCTCGCACATCTCTTTCCCGATCTGGCGAACAGGGCGACGGCATGAGCGAAGCGGATCTGCGGCAGGAAATCGTCGCGGTCGCACAGGCGATCGACCGGGCGGGCTTCTGTCCGTCAAAATCGGGCAATGTCTCGGCGCGGTTCGGCGAAGGACTGCTGATCACACCATCGGGCCTGCCTTATGCGCAGACGAAGCCGGAGGACCTGATCCATCTGGCGCTTGACGGCACCGTGCTGGCCGGTTCGCGCAAGCCCTCCTCGGAATGGCCGTTCCATGTCGAGATCTACAGGGCGCGGCCGGACGCGCAGGCGATCGTGCACACACATTCGCCGCGTGCCACGGCGCTTTCCAGCACCCGTCGCGGGATCCCGGCATTCCATTACATGATCGCTCTCTGTGGCGGGGCCGATGTGCGCTGCGCCGATTACGCCACCTTCGGCACGCCGGAGCTCGCGGCCAATGCCGTGAAGGGGCTGGAAGGGCGCAAGGCGGTGCTGCTCGCCAATCACGGCGTCATCGCGCTCGGGCAGACGCTGGCCGGCGCCCACACGATCGTCGCGGAGGTCGAGAACCTCGCCGGGCAATATCTCGACATCCTCGCGGCCGGGCTCGATCCGGTCATCCTCGATGCGGCCGAAATGGAGCGCGTCGGCGCGAAGTTCGCAGGTTACGGCAAGGTCGGCTGAAATCGCTGCCGACATCTACCCGAGGCG
>NZ_JBIWYK010000107.1:0-8256 GCF_044752385.1 Allobosea sp. CER48
GATCGCTGGTTCGCGGAGAATGCCGAGCTCATCTACGTGCTCGATTCGCCCGAGCATGAGGCGGAGGTCGCGCATCTCCTCGGCGGGCTCCACCTCGCCTATGGGCTGCCGATGCAGCTCGTGGCCATGCGGCGCAATGGCGGCTTCTCCGCAGCCTGCAATGCCGGAGCGCGGCAGGCGCGCGCCGATGCGCTCGCCCTCGTCAACTCCGATGTGATTCCGGTTGGCGACGGCTGGCTGTCGGCGCTGGTCGCCAGGCTCGACCGGCGCGGGCGGGTCGGCGCCGTCGGCCCCAAGCTGCTTTATGACGATGGCTCGCTCCAGCATGCCGGCCTGTTCTTCAAGCGTGACAGCAAGGGCACCTGGCTCAATCACCATTTCTTCAAGGGCATGCCAGGCAACTACGCGCCGGCCAATGTCGAGCGGCCCGTGCCCGGCGTCACCGGCGCCTGCATCGTTATGGCGCGCGCCCTGTTCGACGAACTCGGCGGCTTCGACGAAAGCTACGTGATCGGCGACTACGAGGACAGCGATCTCTGCCTCAAGATCCGCCGGGCCGGCTTCGGCATTCTCTATGCCCCGGATGTCGCGCTCTACCATCTTGAGCGGCAGTCGATCACGCACAGCGTCGATTACACGCGCGGCGCCGCTTCCCAGCACAATGCCTGGCTGCAGACGCAGCGCTGGGACACCCAGATCGACGCGCTGATGCAGGCCTTCGAAACATCGGCGCCGGAGCCGGCGCTGCAAGCGCCCGTCCCGAGCGAACCCGACCTTGTTCCCCGCTTCGGCTTCAGGAGAGCGACCGCGGCATGACGGCAATCATCGCCCTGAAACAAGATACGCCCGAAACGGCGCCCGCGATCGGCCAGCCCGGCCCGGACTTCGACTGGCTGCTGGCCTCGCTTCTGACCAACCGCTTCATGCCCCATCCGCCGCCGGATTCGATCTTCGTCGGCGATGGCGACTACCGCGCGATCGGCGCCGAATTTCTCGGCCATTTCGTCAGGATCGGCCGCTTGAGTCCGCATGAACGTGTCTTCGACATCGGCTGCGGCATCGGCCGCATGGCGGTGCCGCTGACCCAGTATCTCGATCCCGAACGGGGCAGCTATGATGGTGTGGATCCAGTCATGGACGGCATCCTCTGGTGCGCCCAGACGATCACCCCGGCGTATCCGCGCTTTCGCTTCCAGCGTCTCGACATCGCTCATCCGCTCTACAATCCGCAGGGCTCGCTGCCGGGCGTCGAGGTCCGGTTCGGCTTCGCCAACGGCAGTTTCGATTTCGTGACGATGATCTCGGTCGCCACGCATCTGCCGCCCGATGAACTCGTCGTCTACCTGCAGGAGGCCTCGCGTCTCCTCGCCCCGGGCGGGCGGCTGTTCCTCACCGCTTTCGCCATAGACGGCGCAGCCACCGGCCAGGAACGCCTCTCGTTCAAGCGCTGGCAGGATGGGCCGGGCTGGTATGCCATCGACGAAGCACCGCTCGCCGCCGCCGGCATCGAGACGGGGTTCCTGCTCGAGCAGGCCGCCCGGACCGGGCTCGTCGTCGAGAGCCTTCGGCCGGGTCATTGGCGCGGGATCAATGCGGCGCACTATCAGGATGTGCTGATCGCGACCAAGCCGGAGCGGAGCCGATGAGCCGCCGCATCCTCGTCGTCGCGCACAACCACCCCGAGCTGCATCCAGGCGGGACGGAAATCTTCGCGCACGACCTTGCCGGCGCCTATCGCGCCGAGGGCTGCGAGGTGCTCTTCCTCGGTGCGACCAATGCGATCCATCGCGAGCCGCACCCCGGCACCGCGCTGCAATCGGTGGGTGAGGACGCGCTGCTGTGGAGCGCCCATTACGACCGCTTCCACATGAGCCAGATCGACCACTACGGCACGCTGCAGGATCTCGGCGCGCTGCTCGGCGAATTCCGGCCGGACGTTATCCACGTGCACCATCTCGTGCTGATCGGCGCGGAATTCCTGACGCTGGCGCGCCGGCTGCTGCCCCAGGCATCGATCGTGATGACGCTGCATGACTACTATCCGATCTGCCACCATGACGGGCTGATGGTGCGGCCCGGCGACCGGCAGCGCTGCACCGGCTCCTCGCCGGCCGCTTGCCACGGCTGCTTCCCAGAGATCGGCTCCGACCGCTTCCTGCTGCGCGAGCGCTTCATCAAGACACACCTGGCGGCGGTGGACCGCTTCATTGCGCCCAGCCGCTTCCTTCGGCAGCGTTATGTGGACTGGGGGCTGCCGGCGGACAGGGTCGAGGTCATCGCCAATGCGCGCCCGGCGCAGAACCCGGCGCCACATCGCAGCACCCAGGGCCGGCGGGCCAGCTTCGGCTATTTCGGCAATCTCAATCCCTGGAAGGGTGTTCTGCCGCTGCTGCAGGCGGCGCAATTGCTCCGCGCAGCCGGGGACCGGGAATTCTCGCTGCGCATACACGGCGGCGCGCCGTTCCAGGGCGAGGCCTTCACAAGCGCTCTCGACGCCGCTCTCGCCGGCGCGGAAGGCATTGTCACCCATTGCGGGCCTTATCGCCGCGACGAGGTGCCGGCGCTGATGGCCGAGGTCGACTGGGTCGTGATGCCCTCAATCTGGTGGGAAAACGCGCCCCTGGTCATCCAGGAAGCATTCCAGCACCGCCGGCCGCTGATCGTCAGCAATATCGGCGGCATGGCCGAGATGGTCCGCGACGACCTCGACGGTCTCCATGTCCGGCCCGGCGACCCCGCCGCCCTCGCCCGCGCGATGCGCCGGGCAATGGACGAGTACGGCCTCTGGCAGCGCCTCGTCGACGGCATCCCAGCGCAACCCTCGCTCGCCGAATGCGCCGGCCGTCACCTCACCCTCTTCGATAGCCTCAAGCTTGCGGAGGCCGCATGACGACAGCCCAGCAACAGGACAACGAAGTCCGCCTGCCCAACATCAATCCGGCGAAGTTGAACGGGCGCATCGACGCCCTCGACGGCAGCCGCCTGCATGGCTGGATCTGGGACGAGGCCCGTCCCGACGAAGCCGTCACCGTGAAGCTCTTCTGCGACGGCAAGCTCGCCACCGAGATCACGGCGGACCAGAGCCGTGTCGACCTGCGCCGCAACGGCATTGGCGATGGCAGGCACGCCTTCTCCATGGATCTAGACGACACCCTGATCGCGGCCCGCAGCCGCCTTACGGTCGTCGGCGTTTCGCCCGCCACCGGCATGGAACTGGAATTGCGCCTGCCGGCGGCGAACGAGCTCGCAGCCGAGGCTGCGATCGCCGTTCCGCTCGCCCGCTTCTTCGACAAGGTCGAGATCCTGATCGCGCTCAACCGGCGCGGCCAACTCGCCCAGAAGGAGCTGAACGAAAAGCTCGACCGCATCGCGGCGCGGCTCGAGGAGAACCATGCCCTCGCGGAGGCCACCAAGGCGGAGACCGAAAGCCAGAGCGAGATCGTCCGCCGGCTCGGCGAGCTCGACGTCTTCCAGCTGCGCTTCGACGGCACCCTGCGCGCCTTCGACGAGCGTCTTGCTGCCATCCGCAAGGAGGCTCGCGCCCCGCTCCGGCAGGTCACGATCATCCTCGGCTTCCTGTCGACGCTTGCCGCGGTGATGTCCTTCGTCACGCTCGCCGTGACCCTCTGGGGAGGCTGATCGATGAGTGAGGTCATCGTCCCAGAGAAGACGGCACTCGCTCCCGCCCCGACGGTCGCCTGGACGCCGCTCGGCGAGAATGCCATCCTCGTCCGCAGCGTCTGCGACGCGATACCGGCCAAGGTGCCGGTCGCAGTCGACGGCAATCCGCGCAACCGCGCGCAGACGATGGTCCTGAGCTGGCGCCGCGCTGCGGCCGACCCCTCGGCAGCCACGGGCTTCCTCTGCCTGGCCCCCGCACCGACCGTCGACGCAAGCGGCACCGGCGCTCTCCTGATCGGCCGCCCCGGCCGTCCGCTTCGCCTGCTGCTGGCGCCGAAGCCGCAACCGTTGCAGGCCTTCCTCTCCGAGCTCGCCGACGATGCCGGGCAGGCCTTCCCGAGCGTCGTCGACGGCTTGCTCGAAGTTCTGCTGACCGGCGCGCCCAACCCGCGCAGGCTGCGCGCGGTCGCGATGCTGCTCCAGACCGTCGCCCGCCCCGGCGGCTTCGTCGAGGTGATGGGCTCGCTCGAGGGCGACGGCATCTTCCTGCAGGGCTGGACCTCGCATTTCCCCGCCGGGCGGACCAAGCTGCTGATCGCCCATGGCGGCCTCTCGCCCGCCAACCTCGAAGCCGGGACCTTCGAGCGCGACGATCTCGGCGACGGCGCCCGCGGCTTTTTCGGGCTGCTCGAGGATTCCCAGGCTCGCCAGCCCGGCGAGATCGAGCGGCTGTATTTCCGCAGCAATGACGGCTGGCGCGCGCTCGAAGTCTATGAGCGCTACGTCCTGCTGGATCCGATCACCGTGCCCGGCCATCTTCGCGACGGGCTACAGCGCGGTACGGCCCCGCAGGCCACCACCGACAAGCTTCGCCGTGCCTCCCAGCGCTTCGACGGCCGCGACACCGTCTGCCTGCTCGAGGAGCCGGTCCGCGCCGGCATCGACGCCGTCACGGTCATCGAGAACACCGGCGTGCTGATCATCGGCTGGCTCTTCGACCCCGAGCGCCGGGTCGGCGGGGTCACGCTGCGCAGCGGCACCCAGTCCTGCGCGGTTGATCGCCTCTGGACCCGCGTGCAACGGCCGGATGTCACCGCCGCGTTCATGGAAGACCCGCGCTTCGGCCCGGCGCTGGCCTCCCGGCGCAACAGCCACGGCTTCATCGTCTTCGCGCCGAAGCTCGCGCCGGAACCCGGCCAGCCCCTCCACCTTGCCTTCGAGGTCCAGGGCACCGGCCCCGCCTTCCTGCCGCTCGAACCCAATCGCGGCCAGGCGCGGCGCGCGCTGGAGCGCACGCTGGGCCTCCTCGATCCTCGCTCCTCCACGGCGAACGCCGTGGTCGAACGGCAGATCGCCCCGGCCCTGCAGGCCGCCGAGATCGCACCGCCGCGAGCCGTCGAAAACCTCGATGTCGGCCCGTTCGATCCGGAAGCACCGCTCGGCCTCGTCATCGGCCTCGACCACCGCAACCGCGAATTGTCGGCGCTCTTCGCGCTGATGGCGATGGACCCCGAGGTCCGGCCTTTGCCGATCGTCCTGGCGGCGCCATCCGAGAGCTTCGACCGCGTGGGCGCCGAGGCCCGGCGGCTCGCCCGCTTCTATGGTCTCTCGGTCCGCCTCGTTGCGGTCGAGGGCGTCGAGGACGCCTGCGATGCGCTGGAGGCCGGCGTGCGCGCCTGTCGCTTCCAGACGGTCGCCCTTCTCTCCGGCGCTGCGCAGATCCGCATGCCCGGCTGGCTCGGGCGGCTGGAGCGGGCCTACCGAGCACGCGGCGGCCAATGCGTGGCCAGCCCCACGCTGCTCTTCGAGGATGACTCGATCCGCTGGGCCGGCGCCTGGCTGGAGGGCGAAGGGCCGAGCCGCCGCATCGCCAACCGATTCGTCGGCTACCCCCTGGAGGCGGTGGGTAATCTCGGCCCGATGGAGGTCGCGGCCGGCGCCAGCGAATGCTGCGTGCTCTCGCGCGCTGCCTTCATTGAGGTCGGCGGCTTCGCCCGCAACTACTTCACCACGGCGGAGAAGGGCCTCGACCTCTGCCTCAAGCTCAGGATGGCGGGCTCACCCTCGCTCTGGGTGCCGGATGTCGAGGTCTACGCCGTCGACGACGCCGAGGCCGCATCGCCCCATCTCGGCGCACTGGCCCAGCTCGCGGACCGGACCAGCTTCGACCGGCGCTGGGCGCTCGCCATCTCCAACATGAAAGGCTGAGGATGCGGGTTCTCGTAATATCGCATGGCCACCCTTCTCTGTCTCTGGGTGGAGCGGAGATGGCCTCCTACAACCTCCACAAGGGATTGCAGGCCGGCAGCGGCGTCGATTCCCACTTTCTCGCCCGCGTCGGCGCGCCGACGCCGCGCCATGCCGGCACCGCCCTGATGAGCCTGCGGCAGCGCGGCGGCGAGCTTCTCTATTATGCCGAGGACTACGACCACTTCCTGATCTCCAACCGGGCGACCGAGGAGATCGAGCGCGACTTCGTCCGCGTCCTGCATGATCTCAAGCCGGACGTGGTGCATTTCCATCATTTCATCGGGCTCGGGCTCGAATGCCTGTTCGCGGTGCGTGATGCGCTGCCGGACGCGTTGATCGTGGTGACCTTCCACGAGTATCTCTCGATCTGCCACCATCACGGCCAGATGGTGAAGACCGGCGCCTTCAAACTCTGCTACCGGTCGTCGCCGACCGACTGCAACGCCTGCTTCCCCGACATATCGCCGGCACGCTTCCTCGCCCGCGAAACGTTCATCAAGGGGATGCTCGGCCTCGCGGACCATTTCGTCTCGCCGAGCCAGTTCCTCGCCGACCGCTTCATCGACTGGGGGCTGGCCGCGGAGCGCTTTTCGGTGATCGAGAACGGCATCGACGTCGCCGCTCCGGCTCCGCCCCGCACACTGCCGGAGGGCAAGGCACGGCGCTCGCGCTTCGCCTATTTCGGCCAGCTCACGCCCTACAAGGGTGCCGATGTCCTGATCGATGCCGTGACGCGCATTCCCGAAGCCGTGTGGGGCGATGATTCGATCCTGCTGGTGTATGGCGGCAACCTCGAGCGCCAGCCGCAGGCCTATCAGGACAAGTTCGCCAAGCTCGTCGAGAACGCCGGGCGCCGGGTGCGCTTCTGTGGAGCCTTCCAGAACCGCGAGATGCCGAACCTGATGCGTTCGGTCGACTGGATGGTGATGCCGTCGGTCTGGTGGGAGAACTCACCGATCGTGATCCAGGAGGCCTTCTTCCACGGCCGGCCGATCCTGGCGAGCAATCTCGGCGGGATGGCCGAGAAGATCACCGACGAGGTCGACGGTCTGCATTTCCGCTCCGGCAGCCCGGAGGATCTCGTCGACTGCATGACGCGGGCCCTGACCGAGCCCGGTCTCTGGGAACGCCTGCGCGGTGGCATCAAGCGGCCGTTGAGTCATGTCGAGTGCGCGCAGACGCATCTCGATCTCTATCGCCGCCTCCTGGCCGGCCGCCAGCAGCCCGCGCCCGCGCGGCAGGACCCCGCGGCGATGATCGCCTGAAACCATAACGAGATAACAGGGGAGACCCGAACATGGCCCGAATCCTCGTCATCAGCCCGTCCGGGGAGGTTTACGACCACGACAATGTGCGCTGGTATCGCTATGCCGACCTGCAAAGCCACATCGACCACTATCACAATATCGGCGACGCCTTCGTCTTCGATTCCTCGCTGAAGCTGCTCAATTTCGAGAAGCTCGACGAATTGCCGATCGCCCATGTCGACCCGGCGAAGATCGACCGACTCAACGCCGAATACGACTACGTCTTCCTGCGCGGCTCGAACTACGTCCACGCCCAGATGAACTGGTCGAAGGCCGCCGAGGTGCTGCGCCGGCTGAAGCTGCCGGTGATCGCCTTCGGGATCGGCGCGCAGGCACCGGTCAGCGGCAAGCTCGAACTCAGCGAGGACACCAAGACCGTCCTGAAGCTGATCTCCGACTCCACCGCCTCGCTCGGCGTCCGCGGCACGTACTCGGCCGAGGTGCTGAACGATCTCGGCATCAAGAATGTCCGCATCATCGGCTGCCCGACGGCGTTCCGGAACAACAATCCCGACCTCGCCATCCGACTGCCCCCGCTGGAGCAGGTCAAGACGGCCGGCGTCACGCTGCGCCGCGAGGTCTCCAAGACCTATGCGCAGGACATCAAGCGCTACCTCACCTTCCACCGCTCGCTGGTGAAGGCGATGGCCGATCGCTTCGAGGTCACGCTGATGTCGCAGGGCGAAGTCGAGGAGAAGAAGCTCGCGCTCGGCACGCCAGAGCAGAAGGCGCAGGCCATGGCTGCGCTGAAGGAGAACGAATGGGCGAACAACTGGTATCTCGATGAGCAGGTCTCGGCCCTCTACCAGAGCCGCATGTTTTATTCCGACGTGGTCGCGGAATATGAGCGGCTGGTGCGCAAGCTCGATCTCGTCCTCGGCTATCGGCTGCACGGCAACCTGATGGCGCTCGCCAACGGCACGCCGTCGATCTACTTCACCTATGACAGCCGCACCGTCGAATTCGCGGACACATTCAAGATCCCCAGCGTCGACGTCTTCGGCGGCCAGGATTTCAAGCTTGAAGAATACTGGGATCAGTCCCGATTCGACCGCTTCAACGCGGCCTATCGCCAAAC